>JAICVG010000217.1 GCA_025935445.1 Nitrososphaera sp.
ACAGACGGAGTAGTGATAAATGACAATGAGGCAAGACTTTTATGCAAGGAGGCTAACCTTGCAAAATGCGCCAAAAAGATAATGTCATGGGGATCGAAATTTGCGATAATCAAAAAGGGTGAGAACGGTGCTATCCTCTTTACTAAAGAGGGGCTAGTGTTTCCAGCGGCAGCATTTTTTCTTGATGAAATAGTCGACCCAACTGGAGCCGGTGACTCCTTTGCAGGTGGCTTTCTAGGTCACATTGCTCGCAAGGGCGTGATGGATTTCGCCACAATGAAGGAGGCGGTGATCTACGGCAATGTAATGGGCTCATTTGCTGTCGAAGACTTTGGGATCAAGCGCCTACTGTCGATAACAAAGGATGATGTAGAGAACCGCTACGGAAAATATTGCAATCTGGTGCAATTCTAATCTCTTGTTTTCTGCACAACTTTTGCCCGAGCAAACTGCCACACTGGCTGAAGACATACGCTCAAATCGCTTGAATTAGAAAGAAAAATAATATGACAATAAATCCATCAAACATAGAGCAACTCATCATTTCAGAACTCAAGATAAGCGAAGACGAAGCCAAGGTTTACATCGCTATTGTGAAAAAAGGCAAAATGGACCCAGCCAAGATTTCAAGTGCACTTGGCTGGAGTGATGAGCAGCGCGCGCTTGCTGCAGCAAAATCGCTGGTCAACAGAGGCATGGTCATTGAAATAACAAAGACGGAATTTGAGTCACTCCATCCCCGGTTTGCAATAACCAATCGCTACAGAAGGCGCTGCGAGGAAGAGCACATTCCCTTCAAAAGGAACCTCAAGATCGACAACATTGGCATCGTGCTTGAAAAGCCATATGAGTATGCAAGAACTAAATAGATGGTATCATACAACAAGGAATATTACCATAATGACGACTTCGGACCCAACCGGCGGCGACAAGGTAGTCTATTTTGGTGTAATAAATATCAATGAGAATGGCAGGACGATGGGTTCAGTGGACATCTGGCGAAGCCTTCTGACAAAGGAAATGTTCTGTGAAGAAAAGCGTTTAGGGGTTTTAGAAATCGTCGATTACCTTGGCATGCCTAAGATTGACAAAGACAAAAAGTGGGCTGTGGCCATCAGCAGAAACTTAAAAGGTCACTTGCGCTGGCGGCTTATCAAGATGATAAAGGAAGGCAGGATGACATTTACAGATGCGGATGACAATCCAGTCGAAGTGAATGTCAAGGACTTTAAAATTGTTGACCCTGAGTGGTGGAGCTTTTTGGTCGAAGAGAATGTCAACCGTAACATGGAAGTGACGGATGCGCCAAATAAATGATGCGCGATGATGACATTCCAGTTACTGTGTTTGTAAAAAGCGCTAGCGGGAGCGAAATAGCAAGTAAGCTGTCTGGGTACTTTGTCCTCAAGGGTCAGGAATTTCGCTTTACTGCAATAGCATTTGGTCGCATAGGAGGTCACAATGCAAGCATCAAAATATCCAAGACCAATTTAGACAAAATAGGGAAAATGGGGATTGACCCGGAGCAGCTACAAATAACGATTCAGCGCAAGCTGATTGAAGGTGACATTATTTTGCCGGAAGGATCGAAGCCCCCGCCGTCAGACTAGAGCGCCTTCAAGTGTCTTGCTGCATGTACACTTGTTTCTTTCCGCAGGAATTGTAGCCACCAACTCTGCAATCAATTTCTTTGTTTTTTCCACATTCTTGGCAAGCGTATCGATTATCTCGGCAGAGGTCACCGGGTGATTTGCCCAAACATCATAGTCCGTGATGGTGGCTATAGATAAGTAGCAGATTTCGGCTTCTCTTGCAAGGTTAACCTCTGGTACAAGCGTCATTCCAATAATATCTGCCTTAATCACGTCACGGAAGAATCTTGATTCCGCTCTAGTGGAAAAGCGCGGACCTTCAATGCAGATGTATATCCCCTCGCTGTGCAGTGAATACTTTAGTTTCTTTATTTTATCGATCGCAATGTCGCGTAGCTCTGGGCAAAATGGATCAGCTAAAGAAACATGGCATACTTGCCCTCCATCGTAGAATGTGTAGTGGCGGCGGTTTTTTGTAAAGTCAACAAATTGATCAGGAATTGAAATGTCGCCAGGCTTGAAAGCTTCTTTAAGGCTTCCAACAGCAGATGGGGCAATAATGCGTTTGACCCCAAGCTGCTGTAAAGCCCATATATTTGCTCTATTGTTTATCATGTGAGGGGGTATCCTGTGACCTCGTCCATGACGCGGTACAAATGCTGCTTTCACTCCTGAATATTCGCCTATTGTCACAAGATCCGAAGCCTCACCATAAGGCGTGTGCACCTTTACCTCGCGCTTTGCACTAAAAAGTTCTGGATCATAGATGCCAGTACCCCCAATTATGCCAATATCCGCGCTATTCTCCATCAAAAGTCACCAATGACTCAACAGTATAGCCCATCTCGCGCAATCTGTCAGCACCCTTCAAGTCTGAAAGTTCAATTATGAACGCAAAGCCAGCAACCTTTCCCCCCATCTCTTCGATCATATGCGCAGCGGCTACTGCAGTCCCACCTGTTGCTATCAGGTCGTCAGCGATCAGTATGTTGTCGCCTTTGTCTATCGCATCTTGCTGAAGCTCCATTATCGCGGTGCCGTATTCAATATCATATGATTTCTTAACAGTTCTGCCTGGCAGCTTGCCTGCCTTGCGAATCATTACAATACCCTTGCCGAATCTGAGGGCAAGTGCTGTAGCTATGATAAAGCCCCTTGATTCGATGCCAGCAACCATCTCTACTTTTGCCTTGCTATAAATACGGTAGAACTCATCGGCGATATAGTTCAAGGCATCATTTCTTTTGAAAACAGGATTTATGTCGCGGAACAGTATCCCTTGCTTGGGAAAATCAGGATAGTTGGCTATTATCTCGCGCAGGTTGACCTGCTTAGCTTTTGCACCCACATCAGTAAGGCCATATTCTGGTTGTAAAAAGATTGCGAAGCCACTACCACTATACTTTATACAGCTCTAATGCGCATTAAATAATAATGCTTACAGAACAGCAGATACAGTTTGTAGAGAAGATTGCAAGCCTGAAGGACTTTAATGAGACCTTTGAATTAGTGAAGGCAGTAGTCCTGCAAAAGTTCAAGCTGCATAGAGCAGGACTAAGCCTGATATTGCAAATGATGCCAAGCAGCCTTGGCGCCTACCATATGCTAGGCTCAAATGCAATAGTGGTCAATACTTACCTCTTGACTACATTGAAAAAGATAGTCAAATCAACTGAAGAGTACAACTCTTACATATTCATGGTGCTGGCCCATGAATACCTCCACAGCCTTGGAATTGTAGATGAGAACGCCGTGCGCCAGATGACTTTTGAGTTATGTAAGTGGATGTTAGGTAATGATCATGCTGCAACCAAGATGGCAAAGAATGGTCCATCCGCTATATACCCTGAGTTAAGGTCATTAATGCAGTCACAGTTTGGTAGGGATTTTCAAGTTGTCAGGAACTTTGACAGGACCAACCAGACCTATATCCAATAATCTTATGTATTGTATGACATATGTTCAATGTTGATTGAGCGACACTTTGAGGAGAAATAGTAGATATGGATAAGAGGCGTTAAAATTGAAGATACCATCTTTGCCATAAAAGTATCAGCAGCGGAAACAAAATTTAGCGGGA
>JAICVG010000155.1 GCA_025935445.1 Nitrososphaera sp.
CAATCAGCCAACAGTGACAATCAAGGCAAGGGGCCTAAGCATTGGACGAGCAGTAGACGTATCGCAGATCACGCTGAAGAGGATGGAAAATGCAGGATACAAGATAGGTGACGTAAGGATTGGATCTGAGACAGTCCAATCGGAGGACGGCAGGACGAGAAACGTCTCAACGATTGAAATCGAGATAAGGAAGAGCTAGGCCTGCTGTTTCTTTTACTTTTTCTTATTATCTCTTTCTTATACTATCCAAGCTAAATCATGAGCACTACTGCCGCCGCTGCAATCTATCTTGTGCATCTAAACCCGATGACTAATGCTCACAAATCAATAATCTCGAAGCTCAAAAAGGATTATCGCGTCTACATTTTCCCAGTGCGCTTTATTAAAGACTGGCGGGAGGTAAACACAAAGAGCCTCCCGTTTTCGTATCAGCTGCGGAAGCAAATGGTTGAATCTGTCTTTGATGACTCTGTCGCAGTGCTTCCAGATTATACCTTCTACTCGCCGTACAGCAAGTATATGCCGCCGCTTCTTTCGTCACGGTCATGGGAACTCCGCAACCAGATAATTACACAGATAAATGAGGAAAAGTTCGTGTCATACACTGGCGACAAGGCCGAGCAGCTTATGCTCAAGGCATATAGGCTCAACCCACTCAAAGCTGACAGGTTTGAAGTTTCCGCATCATCGATCAGGGCAAGACTCTATCGGCAGGTGGTTGAAGGTGGTGACAGAGACGAAGAATGGCGCGAAAAAGTGCCTGAAGCAGTAGCAGAAATCATCAAGGAGAACTGGAACATTGTGGACAAGTTTGCAAGAATGGAAGATAGCACGACAAGGGTGATGGGTATGAAATTCCCCCAGGAAGGCTACAAGTAGTTCAAGATTTTTATAAGCCAGCGAGGGATTGTGGCTTCATACATGAAGGAAAAAGGCGGCGAGTTTGTATGGTTTGATGGCAAGCTCGTGAAATGGGAAGACGCCAGAGTTCCAATCTATACACATGCCCTCCATTACGGCACAGCGGTCTTTGAAGGTATACGTGCCTATGCAGCCAAGAACAACATCTACATTTTCCGGCTGGAAGACCACATGAAGCGACTTCACTGCTCTGCCCGGGTTTACTCAATTTCGCTCAAATTTTCTGCCCGGGAACTTGCAAATGCTACAGTCGAGCTGTTGCAAGAGAACAAGGTTAAAGAGTCGTGCTATATCCGCCCACTGACATTTGTAGGCCTGCACGGTATTGACCTTAATTTGACAAAGGACTCGCCGACTCATACTGTTATAATCACGTTCCCGTTTGCAAAATACTTTAAGGGCGAAGGAATCAGGGCATGTGTCTCTTCGTGGAGGCGCATACATGACAGTATGACTCCTCCACTTGCCAAAGCTGCAGGCAACTATCTCAATTCAATTCTGGCAACACAGGAGAGCAAGCGCAACGGTTATGACGAATCGATTCTGCTTGACTTGTACGGCAACGTAAGTGAGGCTTCTGGCGAAAACATTTTTGTTGTCCGGCACGGCAAGATCTATACACCATATTTCGCCGATTCAGCCCTTGAAGGGATAACGCGTGAAACTGTCATGACAATAGCAAAGGACTTGGGCTACGAGGTCCTCGAGCGCCAGATACCGAGAACTGAACTGTATATGGCTGACGAAATATTCCTTACCGGCACTGCAGCAGAAATAGTCCCAGTGACTAGTATAGATGGCCACCTTGTAGGCAGCGGAAAGGAAGGCTCATTGACAAGGAGTATCCGTGAAATGTATGCCAAGATAGTGTCTGCAGAAGCCAAAGAATACATGGAGTGGTTGACCTCTGTATGGTAGGCACTACCAACAGTAACACTAGAATTGCCGTTATAGGTGTTGGCGGATGGGGCAAGAACCACGCAAGAGTGTTGAAGGAGCTTGACTGCCTGGCCGCGATATGCGATCTTGACTTTGCAAGGGCTAAGGAGGTTGCAAGCAGACACGGCGCACAGGCATACTCTGCAATTGACGAGATGCTGGAAAAGGAACGGCTTGACGGCTGTCTAGTGTGTACGCCTACAAACACGCACGCAGCCGTGGCCAAGAAGGTTATAGAACATAGCATTAACATATTTGTTGAAAAACCAATGTCATTTTCTTCCAAAGAATGTGAAGAAATGACACAGATGGCGGAAAAGAAAAAGCTAATTCTAACATCTGGCTACGTCGAGCGATTTAACCCTGCTGTTAGCGACACGCGCAAGCTCGTAGAGGGCAAGATGTATGGTGACCCTATGATGATCGAGTTCCACAGGGAAAACAGGATGCCGCCCCATATTACAGATGTAGGGATAATATATGATACATCAGTGCATGACATTGATGCGGCAATATTTCTATTTGGGAGCCCTCCACACGTCATATTTGCACGTGCTGGCAAACGCTTTCATGCACATGAGGACTTTGCAACCATCATGCTTGGCTTCGAAGGGCAAAAAGTAGCCATCATCGCATCCAACTGGCTCACTCCAAAAAAGGTGAGGACTTTTAGTGCGGTATGCACTGACGGCATTATTTCTGGTGATTTTTTAACACAGGAGATCAGAATAGACCATTCCGAAGCTACCATAGTGCCGCGCCGGATGTTCCAAGAGCCGCTAACATTAGAGCTAAAGAATTTTGTTGAATCCATAGAAGGTAAGGCAAAGATAGTCGTGACTGCTACAGACGCAACAAATGTGACAAAGGTGGCAGAGGCAGCTATACTGTCAAGCAATACCGGCTCGCCTGTGTATTTGGATCTGAAATGAACAGGTCGATGCTTGATATCCTTGCATGTCCCATAGATAAGCACTATCCGTTAGAGCTTTTCCAAATCGTTTCAGAAGGTCAGACCGTGAAAGAGGGCATTCTATTTTGCACAAAGTGCAACCGCTACTACCCAATAATTGATGAGATACCTATCATGCTACCAGACGAGCTTAGAGAAAGGCAAAAGGCCCAAGACATGGATTTTTTGAGGAAATGGCAAAATAAGATCCCTGACAAAGTTATAAGGCAAGGAAATCCATGGCATTTGTGAAGGAATGAGCAACAACTATACCGCATTGCCGGGCGTGACAAACTATGTTGACAAGAGTGCCAAGATCGGGAAGAATGTTAAGGTATGGCACTTTGCGTATGTGGGAAAAGATGCTGAAATAGGAGACAATGTCATGATAGGTTCGCTGACGCATGTAGATTACAAGGTCAAAATAGGCGACAATACTAGAATTGAGGGGTCAGTTTACATTCCACCCTTCACGGTAATTGGCAAGAATGTTTTCATTGGGCCGGCAGCAGCATTCACAAACGATCCTTATCCAATGAGCCCCAAGATGGCTGGGGTAATAGTGGAGGACGGTGCCATAATAGGCGGAAGGTCTGTCTTCAAACCGGGTATTCGAGTAGGGAGTAACAGCGTAGTTGCAATGGCTGCAGTTGTGACAAAGGATGTCTTGCCTGATACCGTCGTAATGGGTCATCCTGCTAGGCCGGCATACAGCCGTGCAGAATATGATAGAAAGAAGAAAGAGTGGGAGTCAAAGAAGTAATGAAGAGAGAGAAAAACTCCTGCTGTAAACCAGCAAAATGATCTTACAATGGCCGTACATTCTTTACTTCTGGGTTTACCAGAAACTTAGGATTGGGCTCTTTTTTTTCTATTAGAACATCAAGCAAGTTTCTTGCTGAAACTTCTGCCATCTTGGAGCGTGTCTGATATGTGGCGCTTCCAATATGCGGCAGTAATACCACATTTTTCATTTTCAAAAGTGGATTTGACCGTGGCAGAGGTTCAGTTTCAAATACATCTAGACCAGCACCCGCAATCTGATTGCGCCTGAGGATCTTGACAAGATCGACTCCTTTTACGACCTGTCCTCTTGCCGTATTTATCAAGAACGCAGTCTTCTTCATCAATCTTAGTTTTGTCTTGTCTATCAGTTGGTGGCTGGCACTATTCAGAGTTGTGTGTATTGACACAAAGTCGCTCTGAGCAAGCAGCTCGTCAAGCTCTACATATGTTACTCTGAGCTCTGATTCGAGCTGCTGGTTCCTCTTGCGATTATGGTAGAGGACTTTCATGTTAAATCCTCTTGCTCTGCGCGCCACTGCCGATCCTATCCTACCAAGCCCAATTATGCCAAGGGTACTGCCATGGACATCATATCCGAGCATCAGGTCTGGACTCCATGCAATCTTCCATTTTTTGTTCTTGGTATATTCGTCTGCACTTACAATATTGCGTGCGCAGGCAAGGACAAGGCCAAATGCCAAGTCTGCTGTCGCTTCAGCAAGGATATCTGCAGTATAGGTAACATAGATGCCCCTTGCAGTGGCTTCCTTGACATCGATATGCTCAAAGCCTGTGCTGTATGAGCTGATGACTTTAAGGTTTGAACCTGCTTTGTCCATCACGTGGGCATCAATCCTGTCCGTCAGCATACACAGAATGCCCGCCTTGCCAGCAACATTTTTCAATATCTCTTCC
>JAICVG010000219.1 GCA_025935445.1 Nitrososphaera sp.
CATGCCACTCTTTGTATTTTGTTTCATACAAGTACCTTTTGATAACTAGCCTTTGTAGAACCAGCTATAAGGCGACATTAGATGGTAGAGAAAAGAGTCAGTGGGTTTGTTTGAAAGGCGGATCGTTACATAAAGAGAACTAAGTCGGTTAGGTTAACACACAACAGAGAGAAATAGAAACACCAAGTAAGACGGCTTAACGGCTTTTCTATGTACGGCTTTGATGGAAAGCGTCTATATGTCTCTCACAGATTTTCTTGCCCAAATTGCAGTTTTTTGCAGACTTACTCAACATGAATTATAGCAGTACTGGGCCCAGTTACCGGACGCATTGAGTCTAGGAGACTCTGAAGTAGCCTCCTTAAGCCAAGTCATCAAATATGAACATCAACATCAGTATATTATTCCATGAATACTGAGTGTATGGTACTTGGTCAATATAATGTATGCTTGACTCGGTATAATGCTTCATCAAAAATCATTGAGGCGTTCTCATCTAATCATCCTTCAATACCGGCTCTAGCTACATGAAAGTCAGACAATCTGCATCTATGTGAACTCAACCTGATCCGCATCCTATGCTTGATCATATTGCCCCCTGAGACTACTGCTAGTACTACTGCTGCTGCTACTAAAATACTTTATCGATATTTTCTAGTCTGTGTACAGATGGTATCAAAGTTCGCCAATCAATTTTCTCATTATAAAAAGGAATTCTTAATAGAATAACCCAGAATTAATCAAAATGTTCTCTACTGATATATAGCATTTTTCAGCTAAGTCACCTCGCACCCAGTTCGACTTCAATATGTTCGGTGGAGCTTCCTCGGATTACGCTAAACTCAACAACATCGCCTATTGACTTTTGAATCAGCAGAGCCTCTATGTCTTGTGCATCCTGAATTTGAATATTGTCAACAGCAATTATTACGTCTCCTCCAAGAACAACCGGCCTTCCATCAATAGTTGCAATCCTGTCGCCTCCTTTCAATCCAGCCACCTCTGCTGGGCTTGATGGTTCGACAGAAAAGATCAGAAAGCCTACAGGTTCCTGCAGACCAAGTGTTTGAGCAATAGCCGGCGTGACATTGCTACCTTCTATCCCAAGCCATGGCTCTGCTGAATCGGTAGCAGAAACATAATAAAATGAAGCTCCAACTACAGAAATCAGCACAGCAAATGAAATGACGGTATTGATAGGATTATGCAATTCATCAGTTTATCTCTAATCTTGAGGCAATAACCTTTTTGGATTAAGCGTGCAAAGCTAAGATTAAGGGGTTTTGCGTACTTCGAGTCCACAGATTGCCATTTGCTCCTTGCACCACCATAAAATAAAGGAAAATAGAACTTGAATTGCGTATTATATGTGTGAGTGTGTCTGCTACTCGACAAGAAAGCGTATTGGCAAGGGACGTTCCATCACAAGACTGACATCAGTGAGCCTTTTTTCTGCTTCCTCTGATTCAATTTGTCAACGGAACTATTAGAAAGCAAAAACAGAGGCTGGATACGATTGGGGCCTAATAGTATAGCTCTACCTGCCTCGATAGCCGTAAGATGTCAAAACACAACACCAGGCTAGATGTCATAGTAAAGCATGAACTGGCGCTCTTTAGGACCTGTCGCAAATGTTATCTCCTCGCATTTGAGTTCCACATAGGTGTCTATAAGTTCATTGGAAAAGTATGGCTTGAGGAAGCCCTTATCATTTTTTAGCGCGTCTATCGAATCTTGCAATGTGCGAGGAAGTGTCTTTATTCCTAAGGCTCTCCGTGCCGAATCAGACATTTTGTAAATGTCTTGATTAACTGGATCACCTGGATCAATCTTTTCTCTGATGCCGTCAAGTCCAGCAGCAGCTGTTGCCGAAAAAGCAAGGTAAGGGTTGGCAGATGGATCAGGAGCCCTGAACTCGATTCGTTTTGATTTTCTACTATTCTTGTCATTCACCGGTACCCTCAAAATTGCCGACCTATTTCCCCTCGACCAGGCAGCATACACTGGCGCTTCAAAGCCTGGAACCAGCCGATGGTATGAATTTACAGTCGGGGCCACTAACGCGGTCAGAGAATATGCATGCTTTAGCAGGCCTCCAATAAAGTAGCGTCCAATTTGACTCAGCTCCGCGTAGTGGTCATCAGGGTCGTAAAATATATTGCTTTCACCTGACCATAGGCTCACGCTTACATGCATCCCAGAACCATTATCGCTTTCGCTGCTCCTTGGATTATTCTCGTCAAAGATCGGCTTGGGCATAAAATTTGCAATCTTACTATACTTTTTGGCCAGGCTTCGGACAACATCTTTGTATATTTGTACATTGTCCGCTGCCTTTGTAATTGTGCTATGCATAAAGTTGATCTCTATCTGGCCGCTGCTTGCAACTTCGTGGTTAAGATTGGTAACCTTAATTGAGTAGTTGTTCTTCAGGATCTTGGCAACTTCAAAACGTAACTCCAGTAGAGAGTCTTGGAATGGAGGTGCGTCATAGCCATGCTTTCTGCGGATGGGGTACTTTCCAGTCCTTTCTGATGACTGGATTTCGACTCCTCCCTTGTCGTCGAAAAGGATGTCCTCAAAAACAAAGCACTCAACTTCAGGGCCGGTTTGACACATCAGTCCTTGGCCCCGCAGATGTTCCTCCAACACCTGAGTAACATACCGGGGGTCTCTAACCAGCCTGCCGTTGCCAAAGCCTTCATAAACGTCCGCAATTACTGTGGCGACCTTGTAATTGGGCAATGGCATGAGCCGCAGGGTTGACCTGTCGGGAATAAGCAAGAGATCTGATTCATTTATCTTTGAGAACCCCATAACAGAGGAGCCATCCAGTGCTGTGCCATTCTGTAATTGCTCAGATGCATCTCCTGTGTCACTAACAATATACTTTGCCAAAAACCTCCCAACGACGTCAGTATATCTTAATTGGACAAATTCGATGTCTTTAAATTTTAATGCATCAATGCCGTTCTCAAGCGAATTCCCCAGTGTCATATTCATATTTATTATCTGTATAATTTAAGTATAATATCGAATTAACCTCTGTTTATAAAATTGATAAGGATAGGCGTTTCAGAAGTGAAAATTTTTTAATAGAACCAGGGAACAAATTATTATGCTAGCAGAGGAAAAATTTGCTAAATGCGCGCGCGTTATACAGAGAGTTGTTTGTATGAATCAGATGTATGGCGTTCAGAGCCTTGTAGTCTTAGCATATGGAAATAAGCAAGAAGTATAGAGCCTCTTGATGTAAAATATGTTTGACCACGAAAAGCTAGGCTTCTGCTAAGCGCATTCTTGAAATAACCGCTACCTTAAGTAAAAAGGATCATATCGAAGAGTGTATAAACGCTAATTCCAAACTTTTCGTGCCCCGTACTGTACAGGTGGACTAACAGATATTATTATGTGATTGCCAAAGCCAAAATTGAATAGCTCCTTAATTTTTGGTTAATTCACCCTCTGTCGGACGTACCAACACCAATGGGGTCCCAGATAATGGTAGAGGAGGTCCTGCGTGTTGTAGGCTCACTATTGAAGTTAATACGTTTTGAGCGCTGAGATAATGGTTTATAGGTGTCTGGTTTCCTAGAAGAAAGTACCTTAATGCAAGGACCACTTATGTGCTCTGCATGCAGGAGCGAGGTCGTGGTAACG
>JAICVG010000005.1 GCA_025935445.1 Nitrososphaera sp.
ATGAACATCTGAAGCGCTCCGCCCCCAACTCCTTCGCGGGTTTCTGCAAGCAGTATTGCCGTGCCACCCTCCTAGACGATGTGGATAGAGTTCCAAAGTGAGTTGAGCGCACTGGCAAGAGTCGAATGTGTGCTGGCTTCGTCGCTTGCACTTATTATAGCACATTTGACCGGCTCAGCCTCGACGGTCGAGATTGACTGAAGCTGCGCAATCGCCTTGTCAAACGCTTCCTTGATGCTTCCAATATGGATTCCCACCACATTGTCACCGTTAGCCACCAGTTCAATAGATGTCGCCGGTGTACTCTCAACTGCAGAAGTGGCGATCTTGAGAGGATCTTCTTCAACTCCAGGTGCTGGCCTGTTGTCCCTTCTTGCCTTGAACGCCTCTGCCATCTGGTCTGGAAGCAAGTTACGCAGTAAAGTGGTCGGTGCACCTGCGAATCCAAACAGCGGATCGTATGCAACACTTGAAACAATGATGGTGCTCTGGAACTTGGCCATTCGCTCATTCAGTGACTGGTAGCTGATGCGATTGATTGAGATTGTTTCGATGCCGGCCAGGTTGGCGCGCAGGGTGCTTGCGATCTTGTGCGGAACATCGAGTGTAAAGCTGAACCCCTTTGTATGGGCTTCTTCTGCAAGCATCATTATAATCTTGGCCGCAGCCTTTGAGCCAGACAGTCCTAGAAAGAGCATTTTATCAGTTAGGGGTACACCGGATGTTATTGCTGTCTTGACATCTTGTTCCAGTGGCACTTGAAATGTGGAAGAGATCTGGTTTGCTAAGTTTTCAAACTTGATGTCAAGCACTATATCGGTAGTGCCATATCTTAGCCAAATCTCTGGCATAGAGTCTCTGTGTTATGAAGGGTTAAAATAAATCCTTTTTTTACATGTACGATGTGCCAATACCGCCCAAGGACTTTGTGTTTCAGTTTGCATCCTTTCTACTCAAGAGTAACTCTCTGAGGTTTGGAGTGTTCACCCTTGCAAGCGGCAAGCAGAGCGCTTACTACATAGACCTGCGGGTGCTGCCTAGCTTCCCGGGATATTTTCGGCTGGGGATAAGTGCATTGAAAGACATGGTGGCAGAAAAGGTAGGCCGGTTTGATACCTTTGCCTCAGTGCCCACCTCTGGGCTTGTGTTTGGCTCTGCCCTAGCCTATGAAATGAACAAACCCTTCATTTATGTCAGAAAGGAGCCTAAAGCCTATGGCACCAACAAAATGATTGAAGGCTTCTTAGAGCCGGGTTCAAAAGTTATCATTGTAGACGATGTTGCAACGACCGGTACTTCTCTTAGCAGCGCAGTCGAAATAATACGGGCGAACAGCGGTATCGTGGAAGATGTAGTGGCGCTTGTAGACCGACACGAGGGTGGGGAAGACAAATTAAAAAAGATGGGAGTAAAACTGAGCGCAGTGATAGGCATCAACGACATTGTAAACGCTCTGTACAAGGCCGGCTTAATAGACGAAAATACGCTGGAGTCGGTACTGAAACAAATGGTTACACAGGGAGAGTATGAAATAGACTAACTAACCCTCATAGATCATTAGGTTCTTCTCTTCCAAGAGTGCGTGTAGGTTGTGCACAGCTCGGTATACTTCACTTTCTTTCTTGGCACCTGTACACACCAGCTTGCCGGATGCAAACAGCAGTATGACAGTCTTGGGATCCAGCATTCTGTGAATAAGACCCGGGAACTGCTCGGGCTCGTACATACTCCTCGGCAGCACCCTTGCGGCAAGCTCTAAGTGGATCTTACCTCCAAGGCTTGCCGATGCCACTATATTTTGGATCTCAATCTGGGGCTCATGCTCAAGTGGTATTCCTCCCTTTTTAAGCTTCAAAACAACGCTCTTGACAGCCTGAATTGCCATCTTTTCAGACTTGGCGCCTGTGCAGACCATCTTGCCAGAGCTAAATATCAAAGTCGCAGTCTTAGGTGATCTGAGCCTAAAAACCAAGCCGGGGAACTGATCAGGATGATACTCCACATCTGGAAATATCTGAGTAATGAGGTTGAGGTTGACAGTCTGGTTCACTGTAGCAGAAGCTACCACATTCTCGATGCTTACAATTGGCTTGGTCTGCGGCATATGCGCGTTTATAAAGGCGCTATATATATACCTGCTTGCTACAATTTTCAAGTAAAAAATGACACATCAAGCATATCAATGAAATTTTGGATTTAGCTTCAAAGAAGTGTAAGTTTCCTGTCTGCTGGTCACTATTCGCCGATTACCTTTACTAGCACTCGTTTTTGTCGCTGGCCGTCAAACTCGCCATAGAATATTTGCTCCCACGGCCCAAAATCAAGCTTGCCTTTTGTTATCGCTGCTACTACCTCGCGCCCCATTATCTGTCGCTTCAGATGAGCATCAGCGTTATCCTCACCTGTACGATTGTGCATGTAGCTTTTCGGGGAGTAGGGCACAAGCTTCTCAAGCCATCTATCAAAATCCTGATGCAAGCCGCTTTCGTCATCGTTGATAAAGACGCTAGCAGAGATGTGCATTGCGTTGACAAGGCAGATGCCCTCTTTGATGTCACTTTCTGCCACTATGTTTGCAACCTGTGGTGTGATGTTAATAAATGCGCGCCTAGTTGACGTGTTAAATATAAGGTATTCAGTCTTGGACTTCATGTCGGCGGCTTGTCGGAACTGTCGGCTGCAGCAGGTGCTGCATCTTTGTCGCTGTTGTTCTTTTTGCCAAGCCTGTTAAAGAACAAGATCGCAAGGATGATCGCAATTATGATATAGTTGACAGGTGGACTGATCACTTTTGTTATTACACCGATGCCGGGTAAGACATAGATCACTTTGCCAATGTAATCGTCCTGCTTAATGGGGTAGTCGGTACCCGGTATAGATGCAGGATTGGCGTCTCCCCTTGTCCTAACCATCCTTTCGCCGTCGCCGTCCACATCAATATCAACGACACGGTGGACTATGACCCTGTCACCACCTTCCGGCCTATTGAATACGATGATGTCGCCTATCGTGAGATCCTCCCAAGATCCGCCATCTCTGACAATAAGAACGTCATTGACGTTGAGCACAGGCTCCATGCTACCGCTTGAGACAACGTAAAACGGGTTAGCCCCAAACGCGAACCAAATGCCAAGCCAGACTACAAGAACACCGATGCCAATGATTATAACATCCTTAATGGCAACGGGCAGTCTAGACTTATCTTTATCTAGCAATGGAGAAAGTAATCATGGCACTCGTTAGATAAACTTTTACACTCTAACGCATGTCAAATTCTTCCATTATGGACATACGAAGACGTGGCATCTCAGACATCATTATCGACAAAATATCTATTATTTCGTCCTTGTCTGGCTGCCTTCCATTCTTATTCTGAAATTGTGTGATAAAATTGCCCATAACCATGCCGGAGAGAAGGCCGTATGCAAAATCCTCGATGTTGCCCTGATTTGGCACCATCTTGCGGGCAAGCCCTATTGGCATCTTTGGATCGCGGGTAGCTGCCTTGATAAGCGATTCCAGCTCCTTCCTATCGCTGTCTGTCAGACCCATTACGTAGGTATCACTATGCATGTTTGTTTAATAATGCTAACATTTTTTATTAGCTAATTGTTGTAGGTTCTTAAATGGGAAATAACACCTGCTCGGTAGTTCTGTTGGAACTTGGTATGGCCGCATTTGACCGAGATGGTAGCCTCGTAGTGTCAAAAAAGTTCGATAATGCAATCCGGTCTTATAGGCTGCTCAAGAGCGGAGTGAACCTTGATGAAATAAGATGGTTTATTGAAAAATTACGTTCATTTGAGCCTGTATCAACAAATGATACAAGTATTGTCTCCGTATTACGACAGGCCGGCTTGAATAGTCAGCTGATGCCAGAGGATCAGCAGCAATATATCCAAAACAGCAAGCCAACTCTTATAGTAAAGGCCGGCTTTGCCAACAATGAGCAGGATGCAATGCAAGCCCTGCGGGAATTTGCCATAAACCTCTCATCGTCAAGAGTAAAGGACGCATCTGAGAAGCTCGATCTTCACATCATCCAGTCAATTAATGCACTAGATGAGCTTGACAAGATAATCAACACAGTGGGCGCAAGGATGAGAGAGTGGTACGGGCTCCATTTTCCCGAGCTTGACAACCTTGTATCAAGCCTTGTTGTGTACGCTGAGATCGTAAGCAAAGCTGGTTTACGAGAGAATATCCTTGTAGAAATTTTACAAAGCATTGGCTTGCCGGACAAAAAGGTTGAAGTTATACTTGATGCGGCAAAGCGCAGCAAAGGTGGCGACATGACGCCGGAAAACCTTGCAATTGTCAAACGGCTTGCAGATGAGGTCATTGCACAGTCGGATCTACGCAGGGTGCTTGCAGATCACATTGAAGCTGCAATGGAAACTGTGGCTCCGAACGTCAAAGAATTAGTAACTGCGGCAGTGGGTGCAAGGATAATCTCGAAGGCAGGCAGTTTGGCACGACTTGCAACATTGCCGGCGAGCACAATCCAGATACTGGGTGCCGAAAAGGCGCTGTTCCGTGCTCTTAAGACAGGCGCCAGGCCGCCAAAGCATGGGTTGCTGTTCCAGCATCCTCTCATTCATTCTGCGCCCAAGTGGCAGCGAGGCAAGATAGCAAGAGCAGTTGCGTCAAAGGTCGCAATAGCAGCAAGGATCGACTATTACCGCCACAACGGCAAGGACAACACCGTTTATGGTAAGCTGAAAATCCGCATCGATGAAATACGAGAGAAATACCGGGAGCCAATGCCTGAGAAGGAGCGGGACAGGAAATACAAGGAACACATCCAGCGTCAGCAGCAGTATAGAACTGGCCGTGATGTGACAAGAGATAAACATGATAAAAGAAAGAAGAAGGACAGAAGAAAGAGATTTGGAAAGCGACGACGCTATTAGATGGATTTCAATAAATGGCGAGAAAAATGCCGCCACCCTCAATCTAGTAAAGGGAGACAATGTCTATGGAGAAAAGCTAGTGAAATATGAGGGCGAAGAATACAGGATTTGGGATCCTTTTAGAAGCAAGCTTGCGGCTGCACTCAAAAAGGGAATGAAAAATATGCCAATAAAGAATGGCAGCAAAGTACTGTACCTTGGCGCGTCTACTGGGACAACTGTCAGCCATGTATCTGATATCGTCGGGCTATCAGGCCTAGTATTTGCAGTTGAGCCGGCGACAAGGGTTGCAAGGGAACTTATTGAAAATGTCGCTTCAAATCGCAAGAATGTACTCCCAATACTTGAAGATGCAAGAAAACCCCACTCATATTTTGCAGTATTCGGCAAAATAGATGTCGTCTACTGCGACATTGCGCAGCCTGACCAGACAGACATTGCGATAGCAAATTGCTCGATGTATTTGAAGATAGGAGGTATAATGCTGTTAGTAGTCAAGACAAGGAGCATAGATGTGACGATGGATCCGCGAGTGGTAGTGGCACAGGAGGCAAGTAAGCTCAAAGAGAATGGTTTCCAGATAGATCAGATAATTAACCTCGAGCCTTTTGACAGGGATCACGGCATGATATATTGCATCTACAAGTCTTAGAGCCTGCAGTGGATTATCTCGTCAAGCATCATCCGAAGAGGTTTCCATGACTTTCTTGTAAACTCCGGAGCAGAACCATTCTTGGCTACCCAGTCTCGGATAAAACGCATTGTGCGCTCATCCGAGGGATAGCCGCTGCCTATACTTCCATACTTGCTACATATATGTTGGATCTCTTGGTCCCTCATTATCTTGGCAATTATTGATGCAGCCGAGACGACCATATTAATTACATCTGCGTGGTGCATCGAGTATAACTTTGGCTTGTATGTAAGGTGGCATTCCATGTACTCTCTGTATCTCTGCGGGTTGACATCGCAGCAGTCCACATAGACTTCATCCACCCCAATATTGTTGATCACACTGGCCATAACTTTTGCTTCAAGCCTGTTGAGTCCCCTGAGTGACACGCTGCTATCGACTTCGACAGGGTCTACCTTGTGGATGCAAACCGAGTCGATGACGTTCATTATTTCGCCAAAAAGCCTAGCACGCGCTTTGGGGTTCAGAGCCTTGGAATCCTTGACGCCCATCTCGCGCAAAAGAGCAATCTTTGATTCGCGGATACCGATCCCCGCAACAACAAGGGGCCCCACAATAGAGCCGCGGCCTGCTTCGTCAACACCACCAACTAGAATACTGTTGCCCTGCCATAGCAAAATTGTTGACTGGTATACTCATTTGTGGGTATTTATATTGTTACTTGTGCTTATAAAACAAGAATACCGTCTTTTCTGCTGTTATAAATAGCGTGTTAATGAGAGCTGTGATATGGCAGAATTTGTCAGGACAATTGAGGGTAGAACGATACTTATGGTTCCAAAGTCCTCGCTTACCGCCAAAGTTCCTTCAAAGACGCCTGCCTTCTTCAATTCTGCTGCCAAGCTTAACCGCGACCTCTCAATACTCGCCTACAGTGCTTTTGCAGTATCATCTGGAAAAAAGACATTTGCCGATTCGTTAGCCGGTATTGGGGCACGCGCTCTTAGGGTTGCAGTTGAGGTCCCGGCAGTAGAACAGGTTTATTGCAATGATATTAACTGTGTTGCAATAGAAGCCGCTAAAGAGGCCGCTAGGCTTAATTCTGTAACCGGCCGGTGCCATTTCTCAATTGATGAGGTGTGCAAGTTCCTTCTAAAAGGCGACAAGGAGGGTGACCGCTATTCTATAGTTGACCTAGACCCTTTCGGCACTCCCGCTAGGCATGTAGACTGTGTACTGCGCTCTGTACTCGACGGCGGGCTTGTCTCGATAACTGCAACAGATACCGCAGTCTTGTGGGGAGTTTATCCTAAGGTGTGTCTGCGCCGCTACTATGGAAGGCCGCTCAACAATAGCTATGGCAATGAAACTGCGATCCGGCTGCTACTTTCACTCACTGCATTGACCGCCTCAAGACTTGAACTTGCGATCAAGCCAGTATTTGTGCATACCACGAAGCACTACCTTCGTGTCTACGCAAAGATGTCAGTTAGCAGTAGCCAAGCAAATGACGTTTATAACAGCATCGGCTATCTAATGCACTGCTTCCAGTGTGGCCATCGTTTCAATACCAAAGAGTATGGAAAAGGTAAATGCGAGCTGTGCAATACCAGCTTGGCTGTAGGAGGCCAGCTGTGGACAGGGTCACTGCATGACAAAGAATTTGTCAAGAAAATGTTAGAGCAAGACCCAGATAGACAGTGCAAAAAGGTGCTCGAAGCTGCGGTAGAAGAAGCAAGCGAAATACCGTATTATTTCCGGGCTGACGAAATTTCATCAAAGCTTAAATCAAACACACATTCAGTGCAAAGGATAATTGAAAAGCTACACGCTGCCGGCTTTGTCGCGTCAAAGACTGCTCTGAATACTAGCGCATTCAAGACGGACGCAAGGATCGACTCGATTCTTAATGTAGTAAGCTAGATAGGCATAGCATTTATCGAGTCGTTGACATAGCCTTCCCATTCTTGCTTTAGGCCATCTAGTTTAACATTGGAATCAGGCATTACATCATTCTCTTCAATTATTGTTTGCATCAGATCAAGGTATATCAGAAAGCTGTCAAGTGTCTGAATGTAGGAGCCATAGCTTTGTTGCCATTCTTGAGCTGGCGAAGCACTATCAAGCTGCTGCCGCATATTTTGTATATCTGACCGATCAAGGCTTATCTGACCTAGCATGTCACTAGAGGTCAGCTCCCCACTTTTCCATTGCTCAAACTTTGACTCAATATTGGTTGCAAGACTCTGATGCCGGGAATACACGTCTGAAATAATACTATTGTCGTCATGGGGGAGCCCAGTCATGCTGCCAGGGCTACTCTGGGGTATCAGCCATATCAGAAAACTCGATCCAACTATTGCTGCTGCAATGACTGCTGTTATGGCTATGCCCTTCTTGCTCGCCAAACCAGCATAACTCTAGTCTCCTCTAATAAAAAGGATATCAACATATACCCAAGTATCCTCAGACATGTAAATATGAGTCTGGGTGAACAGGCGCCACCCCATGTAGGTAAGATAAACTATCACAAGAACCTGACTCCCGAGCTTGCAATAATTAGGGTGCAGTCAGATGATGGAAGACCTGTGCCTGACTTTAAAGCTGGCCAATTCGTGGCACTTGGGCTGAAACTGGATGGTCATCACAACATAACATACAGGCCGTACTCGCTATCGTCGCCTCCTGAAGAAAAGAGGTACTTTGAGTTTTACATCAAGTCCGCATCAGAACATGTAATGAGCAGGTTTACAAGTACCCTTTTCAAAATGTTTGAAGGCGATCTCGTTTACTGGCGCAACCCTACCGGCGCATTCACCATTGAGGACAAAAAGGCCGATGGGACTTCCGACACAAGACGACTAGTGTTGATTGCATCAGGAACAGGTCTTGCGCCTTTTATCAGCTATGTTCTACATTTGAAAAATATTAAGTCAAAGAGAGAAATAGTACTGCTTCATGGAGCAAAATACGTCCAGGAACTTGGCTACTGTGACATGCTTAAGAACTTGTCTGCAAGCGATCCGAATTTCAAATACTTAACGACTGTAAGCAGACCGGACCATGAGCTATCGCGTGACTGGAGGGGAAACGTAGGTAGAGTGGAGACATTACTTGTAGGCAAAGACGATAGCAAATCTCAACTTGAAAAAGCAGTTGGCGAAAAAGTTACCCCTGAAAACTCTTTCTTCCACATATGCGGCTACGCTGGAACCATCAATGCAGTCATTTCAATCCTGAGTCCGCTTGGGTTTATCAGCAACCGCAAGAAGCGCGAGGACGGATCATTTGACATCAAGATTGAAACCTACATCTGATGACAGCAAAACCCTCATTATGCTGTGCTGCCAATTAGCGACAGTTGTCATATTATGCAGCGAGAACTATGCGCTACCAAGGCTCAATGATGGTCGACATCTGTGATATCGACTTGATTGGGACAAAACTGGAGCAGAATGGCCTTGTAGTCCACCTAACAAAGGAATATTACCAACAGGAAGTGATCGAGCAGCCATATGCCCGGCAGCTTCTCCAGAAATGCGATATTGCAAACCTAGTAGGCAACAGGATAATAAAAGAAGCAATTGATATGAAGCTGGCAAAAGAGGTTAGTATAAGAAAGATTGCTGGCGTGCCTTTTCTCATGATCTACAAATTTCACCACTGATGAAAAAACCTCTATTCCAAATGCAAAATCAACGTGATATAGAAATGTTCTAATGTCTAAAAAGGCAAGTGCTTGATTACAACTATATCTGTTTATTGATTTTTGTTTTCTAAGTCAGTTAGTGTATCTTTTGCTTTCTCTTCACTAACCTCTTCATTTCAAAAAGCAGTCTCACATCGTGTCTGCCTCTGTCTTCCATGGTTTTTGTATCATAGGCAGAATTTCGGGTAAGCATTGCTGTGAATTGAGAAGGAAGATGAGTCTGTTACTTACTTTGTGCTTTTATGTCCAGTTTGAATATTATTACCCGCCTAGCATTACACATATAATAATAAAAGAGCACTAACTTTTGCATATTGTCAGAAGAGGAGCCTGACGAGCAGCTGCCAAGAGAGGAGAAGCACAAGGCCGCAGCCCGAGCTGATAGATGGCTCTCAAAATATGAACGCAAAAGTAGATTCCTAAACAAGATGTCTGAAGATTACGACGTTTTTGATAATGTATTTGACATGCCCACTCTTCTGACGATAAACGAACTGAGGAGCGATGGCGTTATACAGTATATCAAGAGCTCACTTGCTGCCGGTAAAGAGTCTAAAGTATACCTTGCAGTTGCGCCAGATGGCTCACTTCGAACAGCCAAAATATATCTCACAGTAAATGCCGAGTTCAAAAAGCGGATGCAATACATCGCTGGTGATCCTCGATTTTCTGACTTAAAGCCGGGATCTCGCAGCTTTATAATGACATGGGCTCGAAAGGAGTTCAAGAACATGCAGACAGCGCACGCCGTCGGAGTAAGGGTACCTCTGCCGATAGCAGTCAAGAAGAATGTGCTTGTAATGGAGTTTGTAGGTGACAGCGAAGGTAATCCTATGCCGGCACTAATAAATACAGAAGAAATCACATTGAACGACTATCAGCAGGTGATCGAGCAGATGACTATGCTGTATCAAAAAGCCAAATTGGTGCATGCTGACTTGTCAGAGTACAACATTTTCAAGACAGACCTCGGCATCATGTTGTTTGATTTTGGATCTGCTATCGATATTCAACACCCAAATTCCAAACAATTTTTATTGCGTGATGTCATGAACATAAACAGGTTCTTTGAAAAACGAGGAATTGAGGTCCTCAACACTGCTCAAGTAGTAGAAAAGATTAGGGGTGACACAAAATAATGAGCTTCCAGCACACGGTCAAGATCCCAAAGGAGAGGATAGGTGTCCTGATTGGCAAAAGCGGAAAAGTAAAGCAGCAAATTGAAGAAAGATGCGGCGTCAAAATCGAGATCGATAGTGAGACTGGCGATACTATGATCATAGGCAACAGCTCCGCTGATCGTTTGGAAGCTTTTCGGGCAGTCGAAGTTATAACCGCAATTTCAAGAGGATTCTCTCCACAGCGAGCTTATCTGCTCTTTGAGGACGAGGAGCTAATATTCCAGCAGATTGATTTGCATGACTACACCGGCAAGTCTCCAAACGCCCTTGAGCGCATCAAGGGCAGGATAATTGGCGAAGGAGGCAAGGCGCGTCGAATGATTGAAGAGTTGAGCGGCTCATATGTATCTGTCTATGGCCATACTGTATGCCTTATCGGCAACTTTAGGGAGATCAAGCTTACAACTGAAGCAATTGCCATGCTCGCCAAGGGTAGCATGCACAAAACCGTCTACAATATGCTACAGGGTGCAAAAAGGAAAGACAAGCTGGACAAGATGCGCCTATGGGAAGAAAATCCCGATGAAATTACGTTCTCTGACTCTTGATGTAAGCATGGTAGGGCTATAAAGTCAACGATCGGTTTGCATTCTTTTTTTGATATCGAGCTATACATGCCTGTTCACCTATACCGCCATATCCTAAATTAACTAGTGATGCAAGATTATGAATTCTTATGCCTCGCCTTTCTTATTTCCCTTTACTAGCCTCCACTCCAGCGTTTGAAAAGACTGTGGTCGATATTGAATTGATCAAGCACCTTGCCTACAAGATGGTTTATCAGATCATCCATTGTCTTTGGCCTGTGGTAGAATCCTGGCATAGCTGGCAGAATTACTGCGCTGGTACTTGCAAGCTTGGTCATATTTTTTAGGTGTATCTTTGACAGCGGTGTCTCCCTTGGCACCAGAACAAGTTTGCGCTGTTCCTTTATGCAAACGCCTGCTGCTCTTGAGACTAAGCTGTCGTCAAAGGCGTTTGCGATGCTAGCCAGTGTTTTAGTGCTACAGGGAATGACAATCATGCCGTCGACTTTGAATGAGCCACTTGAAACAGGTGCGGCCATATTGTCATCTTCGTAATACCTCGTCGCAAGCGACTTAACATAGTCGGCTGTGCTGTCAGTCTCTATCTTTATGTTCTTGCCGCCCCATTCTGTGATAATAAGGTGTGTATCAATTTTCAGTCTCTTGAGAACCTCAAGTGTCCTTATACCGTAAATGACACCAGAAGCGCCAGTGATCGCAACGACTAGCCGCAAGTAAATGTGTGATTGCCTTGCTTGCTATTTAATGGTGCCTGCAAGCATTTAATAGTAAAACTATGTTGGCTACAAAATAGGCGTTGCTGACGGTCTTTGGCACAGTGGCACTAGACACAACACGTACTCCTTTTCGGACAGAGACCAGAATACTAGGCGGTGCTGCCACCTTTGCCTCTGTTTCATCAAGCATGTTTGCTCCCACCTCGATAGTGGCAGCAGTAGGCTCAGACATGCCAGCTGAACATATAAGGGCACTCAGCTCAAAGGGCATAGATACAAAGGGGATCATCATCATACAGGGGAGCAAGACATTTCATTATGATTCTTCATTTGATTACGATCTGTCAAACAGGACTACTAATAAGACTGAGCTTGGAG
>JAICVG010000087.1 GCA_025935445.1 Nitrososphaera sp.
ATCTATTGCTGGTCTATCTCCGCGGCAGTCACAGTTCTGTGTACCTCAATGTTCAGCTCGTTGTCGTACTGTTCCGGGCAGAAACAACCGTAGATCCTCGCAAGAAGCTTTGCCAAGTTTATTATGTCTTGACTCGCTAGAAGTTCTTCTACCTCTGAGCGTGATTTATCAAAAATCGAAGGGTCAAACCCGATTTCAATGAGCTGTGAGCGAATGTTCGATGCAGTTGCTTTAGCAACCAAAAGATTGGGATTAACCTTCATACCCGGAGCAGGGCAAATGTCCATGTCCAGGTTTATGATACGTGTTCTCTCGTTTCTCAACTCCTCAAATACGCCTTCTTGAAGCTTCCTGGATACTAGGGTAACGACATCTAGGCCGAGCCTAGCGATCTGCCCTAGAGCAATCCCAAAGTTACCCGAGGTCGCTTCAATAATTGTCTGTCCACCCTTCAGTTTGCCTGACATAATTGCATCGTAGATTATGCGTACTGCAGGCCTTACTTTGATTGAGCCTGCAAGCAAGTTTGAATCAAACTTACCAAAAACCTGCAGATCTTTATCGGCAAGATCCAAGCCATACTGAATTCTTGCACACTGCTTCAAATCTTCAGTAATGTCAATCAGAGGTGTTGGGTTAACAACCTTTGATTCTCCTGATTTTTCTTCTAGATGAGGAACCTTGCTCCATACCTCTCGCTCAAAGTGCTCCAATAAAGAGCTGTCCATGTCAGTCCTCTTATTCTGTCCCTGCAATTTTCTCCACTGTCTATATGATGGGCGAATAGGTTTTATAAAAGATGTGATAGGATTCCAGTCGTTTTGGTATGATTTGCATCTATGTTCCACCTATATAATGCAATTTAGACTTGCTCCTGATATAGCCCTTGTAAGAGGGTATAAAAAATTATTAACCTATTTTCATTCTGATCAAATCATATGCCTTGGCTGCGTCTTTATCACCCAATATCAATACCACTTCATTTATAGTAAAGAAAGCGCTATGGATTGGAATTTGATGATTGTACAATATATTTGAAACAAGTGACAATATGTGATACGGACTTTGATCATCAGGAGTCAAGGATACAGTTATCTTGGAAAGACCTTCACTTATCTTGCCATTGAATTTTTGTATTGCATTAGCAACCATTCTCCTGATTTCATCTGCATCCTCTGTAAGCAGGGAAAAGTGAGTATCAGTTTGAAACAGGTTGTATCTGCTGTCTTGCTCAAAGAATTCATCTAGAACATTGGCCAAGGTATCATTGTCATTGTCATTATTTTTTTCTTTTTGAAAGTCGATGTCTATAATACTCCCTGTCAATGACATCTTCGCTTTTGCTGCGGTCAAATGTGTACCGCTATTCTCCTCCTGCATGTTCTTCTTTTCCAGTGCATCTGCAAATCTCTTGATAGCAACTACAATTGTATTCAAGTTTATTTTGGAACCAGTCAATCCTTCAATGTCAGGTTTGATTCTCTCCGCTAGCGCCGTATAGTTAGCGATTCCTAGCACCAACGCTTGCATATAAACATGGTCATTTGCGAGGATTTTCCGTATAGCCTCTGGAACTGATATTATCTCGGAGTACATCTTCTAAGCATGTAATACTCTGACGGCTAAGTAATAAAAAGATTGCTATGTAACGAAAAAATTATATAATGTCATATATATTACATATGCTAGGTGAATAACAAATGTCGAGAGATTGGGACATCGGTTTCGGAAGGAAAATCCTTGAGAACATCGACAGAGAGTTTGCCGAAGCAGAAGAGATGCTGAACAGGATGTTCAGAACTATCAGAGAAACCAGCGCCTCTGACATGGTCAGCCAAGGTCCCTACTACTACGGATACCAGATAACCGTAGGTCCAGACGGCAAGCCACATGTAAGGGAATTTGGCAACGTTAAACCATCGTCAAGAGGATTGGTGGAGCAAAGCGGTGTTAGAGAACCTCTGGTTGACACGGTGGTAGACGAGAAAGAGAATACGCTGACTATCACGGCAGAGATGCCGGGCGTCACAAAGCAAGATATCAAGGTCAATGTTGCAGAAGAATATCTCTCCATACATGCAGAGAAGGGAGAGAAGAAATACCACACGGACATTCCAATAAATGTCACACTAGACGACACTTCTGCAAAAGCCATCTATGCAAACGGCATACTGGAACTGAAGATCAAGCTGAAGGCTCGTCCAAAGCCAAAAGCAAGAGAAGTCAAAGTGGAGTAAAATCGATCAAGATCCACTCCATTTTTATTGAGAGGTGAAAAGAAATGAAAAATTTCAATAACAAAAACAATAATAAAGTATCACTAAAAGTAGCCGAGACTAACCCAAAATTTGTAGGTAGGGGAATGGCATTGGTAGATCCAAAAGTAATGGAGGAGATGGATCTATCGACAGGAGATGTCATCGAAATATCAGGCAAAAAGAAAAGCTATGTGCTGCTGTGGTCAGGTCAGCGTGACGACCAGGGTAAAAAACTGATTAGAATTGATGGTTACACTCGCAATAATATTGGCGTCGGAATCGATGACATTGTAAGTGTGCATAAAGTCAATGTGAAAAAGGCAGAGCAGGTAATTTTGGCACCTACTGAGGAGCTAAATATTGTGGGACTTGAAGACTATCTTCCTGAATTGCTCGAAGGAAGGGTTGTTACCCGGGGAGATATGATTCCCCTAAATATCATGGGCAGAAGAATAGGCTTTGCTGTTACAAGCACTTCACCTACTGATGCAGCATCATTGGTTGACAGCAATACCGAATTCATTATCGGCTCCATACCCAAGGCGGGAGCGAAAGGGGTTCCTAGGGTATCCTATGAGGACATTGGCGGACTGAAGAATGAAGTACAGAAAGTTAGGGAAATGATTGAACTCCCACTAAGACATCCAGAGATATTTGACCGCATCGGCATTGAGGCTCCAAAAGGTGTGTTGCTTCATGGTCCACCCGGAACAGGGAAAACGCTGCTTGCAAAGGCTGTCGCCAACGAAACAAACGCTAACTTTTACTCTATCAGCGGGCCAGAAATTATGAGCAAATTCTATGGGGAAAGTGAAGAACGCCTAAGGGAAGTCTTCAAAGAAGCTGAAGAAAATGCACCTTCAATTATCTTCATTGACGAGATCGACTCTATTGCTCCAAAAAGAGAAGAAGTTTCAGGAGATGTAGAAAAGCGTGTTGTTTCGCAGCTGCTTACATTGATGGATGGCTTACAGTCAAGGGGCAAACTTGTAGTCATCGGTGCAACGAATAGGCCAAACGCAATTGACCCGGCCCTCAGGCGTCCTGGCAGGTTTGATAGGGAAATAGATATAGGGATACCAGATGAACAGGGTCGATTGGACATCCTGTTGATTCACAGCCGCGGCATGCCACTGACGGAAGATGTCAACCTTGAGTCGATTGCAAAGGTGACGCATGGGTTTGTAGGTGCTGACCTTGAAGCTTTGAGCAAAGAAGCAGCTATGCGCTCACTAAGAAGGATACTGCCTGAAATTAACTTAGAACAGCCCAAGATCCCAGTGGAGATACTAAATAAAATCAAAATCACAAAGCAAGACTTTGACGAAGCATTAAGGGATGTACAGCCTTCTGCTATGCGGGAAGTGCTGGTGCAAAGGCCAAATGTGGGATGGGAGGATATTGGTGGACTGCAGCAAGTGAAGGAAGAATTGGCAGAGGCAATAGAGTGGCCTCTCAAACATGCAAATCTATTTGCTGAAGCAAACGTAGAACCACCAAAAGGGATTCTCCTCTATGGTCCTCCTGGAACTGGTAAAACCATGATAGCCAAAGCAGTAGCAGCCACATCTGAAGCTAACTTCATCAGCATCAAAGGACCTGAGCTGATAAGCAAATGGGTTGGCGAATCGGAGAAGGGTATTAGAGAAGTCTTCAGAAAAGCACGCCAGGCAGCTCCCTGCGTTATATTCTTTGACGAGCTCGATGCCGTAGCACCGAGGAGGGGAGGTTCTGAAGGCGATGCACATGTTACGGAGCGCCTCCTTAGTCAAATGCTGACAGAGCTAGATGGTTTGGAAGACCTAAAGGGCGTTGTAGTTATTGGCGCTACAAATAGGCCGGACATTATTGACGAAGCACTCTTACGTCCTGGAAGGTTTGATAGGATACTTGAAGTGCCGACACCTGACAAGGAGGCAAGGAAGCATATATTCCAGATACACACAAAGAAAAAGCCGCTCGAATCGGATGTAAACCTTGACAAGCTGGTAGAAATGACAGAAGGCATGACTGGAGCAGACATTGCAGCACTGGTAAATGCAGCTGCCATGACTGCAATAAAGGAGTACGTCAGACAAAAAAATGGTAGTAAACTGAGGCTCCCAATGAGACACTTCGAAACTGCATTGAATAAGATTAAGAAGAAGTTGGGTAATAGAATAGCTGATTCTCCTAACCTTCATGGGGATGACGCTATTACGACTTCTTCTTCTCTTCATCGCATCAGCTGACCACCGGCTTTAGAAGAAAAATCCAAGGCCGAATTGGGCTAATATATTTCAAGTATAGGTGTGCAGAAAGCCTTTGAGACAGCATTTCAGACATCTGGGATCTAATTTTCTTTCTGTGTTACTAGCGAATAGGTTAAATGGAAAATATCTGAAGAGCTGTTTACAGTAGAATGTAAGTAATACAGATTCAATGACCGTGGTGCTAGACTATATTTTACTAGGGTCATGGAAACATACAGTCTCTACCTCTCAATGAAAAGCTATTTCTCTTGTATGTATAAACAGGAAGATGTGACTCCTTGCCCGACATGCTGAAACGCTGTGAGTGATGCGGAGTAACAGTGCTGAGAAAAAAAGGCTTCAATAAACTGGAAATACAGTATCTTAATGACATGCTATTGCATCTTCAAATTGTTTATCTGCCGCTCGCTTTGCCTCTGTATACTTTTCCTTAAAGTTGAAAAATTTAGCAGCGCCATGATAAAGAGCCCTGCAACTATTGCAACAGAATGACTTGCTATTGTTGAATGAGCGACCTTGCTAGTAGCAGCAAGTTGCGCTTTCGCTCCATTATCCTGCGCACCGAATAGGGAAGCCATTGGTTACCATAAGGGATGTATTCCGCCACTGCAAACCCTTTTGTAATAAGCTCGAGCTTTAGCTCATCTCGAATACCCTTCAGCATCTGGAATTCAAACTTGGTATTCTTATTCATGCTGATCGCCTTCTCGATTAGATCTGAGTTATGAGTCGCAATTGCGAAATAATTATTGCTCTCAAAGAGCATCTTCATCAACTTCGAATAATTGGCATTGACTTCTTCATCAGTAACAAAGACATGCTCCTCTGATTCGTGGTATGCCCCCTTGACAAGCCTTACCTTACCGCCGCATTCAATAATGTGTAAAAGGTCGCTTGCGCTTCTGCGCAGATATGACTGTACTGCTACACCTACCATATCGTATTGCTTGTACAAGTCTAGGTAGATGGCAATTGTGTCTTCTGTAGACTTGACTGACTCCATGTCTAGCCATATGAACTGCTCAAGCTCTCTAGCTTTTGCAGCAAGCCTGCTGAAATTCTGCAAACACGTATTATAGTCAATTGTAAGGCCAAGCTGCGTAGGTTTGACAGACACACATCCATGCACCTTTCTTGCATGCATCAAGTTCATTAGCAACAGGTATTCGTTAACTGTCATGTCAACCAGTTTGGCATCTGTGGTATCCTCGCCAAGAAAGTTTAGAATCGCAGACATTCCGTGACTGTTTGCGTCAAGCGCTGCTTCTGTTGCCTCATCAGTATTATAGCCTGCAACCCACCTTTTTGCCACCCTGAATAACAATCGCTCCATCAAACTGGCATCGTAATTGTGAGAATAGGAG
>JAICVG010000054.1 GCA_025935445.1 Nitrososphaera sp.
ATATGCGACAGAGATAGAGGTTATGATGCCTTACTCAAAGATCTTGACATCATTGTACCTGAGAACGGCGCTGATGCATTTACTGAGAATGACCATGTCTTACTGCTAAATTGTATGAAGTGGATATACGGTGCATAGAAAGTTTCCGATATGATTAGCAGTTTTTGAGCAGAGCAAAAAGAGTTTTGTTATTCGGGAATTGGGTTCTGTGCAGAAGATCCAATCAGCAGATCTTTGTTTGTTATGCTCTGCTCCCCACTAGTAATAGTCCGCAAAAAGATGGCCGTATTCACACTCCTACATAATTGTTGATTCCATTCCAGTGCACTAGAATCAAAGCCTTCAAATAATATCATGGCTGAATTAATGTATGAGTTCCTCAGCTGAAAGGCGGCGTGACGAGCAAGAAAAAAAGCCTATGATGCCAACTAGACAGTTTGAAAACGTATTTGATAGCTTTAGAAGAGAAATGGAAAGGATGATGGTGCGACCTTGGTCTTTTCCAATGGAATGGGAATTTCCGTCCTTGTTTGAAGCTAGAGATATGAGAATGGCGCCTTATGAATTGGTAGATAGAGGAGACAGCTTTGAGCTGCAGTTAGAGGTTCCAGGAATTGAAAAGGAAAACGTCAGTGTTAAGGCGACCAAGTACTTTGTAGAAATCTCGGGCAAGCATTCAGAAAAAGGTGAAGAAAAGGGGAAAAGATACGTATACAATGAAAGGCTGTACAGATCGTTCTATCGCAATGTGCCATTGCCAGAGGAAATAATTCCATCAAAGGTTTCTGCCAAAGTAGAAAACGGAATTCTTCGACTTGATTTACCAAAGAAAAATCCAACAGAGAGAGAGAACGAAGCAACGAGGGTGCAAGTAAAGTAGCACTCTTTACAGTCACCCTTCTATCATTTTTTTGTTCTGCTACCTATTTTGGAACTATGACCGCCTTACCCTTTATCTCACCATTTCTTAGCATATCTGCAACCTTGTTAATTGCAGAAAGAGGGAATTCCTGTATGCTATGCGATATCTTACCTTGCTTTGCAAGTTCTATGACTTCGCAAAGTTCATTGTAATTTCCCGAGGGAAAACTGCACTTGATACTCGTTGACTATAGCTGGAACCAACGGGATTTTAACCCCATTTCCAAACATAACCATCAGAATTGCACCACCTTCGCCTCCAGGAGCGTAATTTGACAATGGATACGCTTGTGTTCCCTTATCCATTCAGTGCCAATTTTTCATGTGTTCTCCATGTGAAGGTAGATATTCTCCTGGTTTAAAATAATGGTCATAAAAGCTCAGATCCAAGTGATGCGCCTGCAAATACATGAAGGCAAATATGCTTGGAGCAGTTGCAGGAAATTTGCCATAAGTATCATATATGTACTGAGCTTGTAGTGCCACACATTCTTTGAAATGTTGCGATGCATGGTGAGCACTTTTCCTCACTCTCTCACTGTCCTTCCAAGCGCCTGGTGTTCCTTCATTGTATACGCCTCCCGGCCCATATTTTCGCTTTGCAAGAGCATCAACTGCCTCACTCATATTGCGATAGTGTGGAGGGCAGTACGCCTCAAATACCCCTCGCAGACCAGTAATATTTGGCACAGCCCATCGTTCACTTATATCATAGCGGAATCCGAATCCCGGAATTTTTGGGTCTCCACTAGCACCAAGTATAGCCAGCCAGTCCATCCCATCAAATGCCCAGCCTCCAAGTCCCATTGCCTGAAGCATTAATGCCCCCGCATAGCATGACATTGAAATCTCTGCTGAGCACTCAGCCACTGCCATCATCTCGAGGAATGAAAGGGGGACTACAGTGTTTGGATCGGCTATGACATCTGGAAACTTTTCTACTCCTGGAACTGGTTTTTTGGCTATATCATCGTATATGACCCTGCCATCGAGCGCATAATACCAGATTGCATCGAGCATATGCTGAGCCAAATCTACTACAGGAAGAATAAGTGTGGATCCTTCGTGGTTTGCAATCCACGTATTGTGCGGATCCATGTATGGAGTCTCTTTTGGGATGTATAACCGCTTATCAGATAGCTTGTGTATTCTTCTTCTATGTTCTGCGAGATGGTTTTCTAATTGTTCTCCCTTACCTCGGTAATTCTCTGAAGGCGGGTGAAAGTCACGCGTAGAGAAGTAGTATGTCCCATTATCATCTGTAAAAAAAAGATCAGAGGTATGAAAACCAGCAGCAGACGGGAAGGTTCTTCCAGCAGATCCAGCACTGTAAGATGGAAGCTGTGAGCGCACAGTTTCATTATAGCTGATGGTGTAATGCCATCCAGTTGAACCCGCCATCGAAGTTAGCACAACCATCTGCTCAAGCTCTGTAAGCGGAAAAGGTTTTTGGTTGGATTTAAAAGCCAGAGGGCCTTGAGGTATCTCTGCGCCCAGACAAAACCTTCGTGACCTCCGACCTGCAAGTGCCTGTATTAGTGGAAATTGCGTTACGCCTTCCAAAGCCTTTGAGAACTGCAATGGTGGTTCAGGAGAAGAGTTCTCATCTATCCTTTCCATGAATAGATATGGGTACATAGTAGGCTTTAAAGAAATTCCTGTACCGTAGCCAAAGCCCTACTAGATAGCCTAAAGCAATTTTGCTGACAGCACAAGATGCTGCAGCTCTTTTTGCATATCGATAAAAAGGAAATAGACAGAGCGATCAGAGTTGGCTGTTGAGAACACTAGTCTCTTTATCCTTTATGCAAACAGCATCTTCAGCTTATTATGTTGCGCAAGTGACGGAATCTCTCCACGCTTCCCAATCGCTCTGCCCATTCTATATACCATTTCTAAAGCAATCAGCGTTGGGACAAAGCCGACTGCCAGAAACATAGCTGCTTCACCGGGATTCATAACCTAATAGTAATTTAGGAAGGACATTAACAATACTAGAAAGATATTTCCACAAGTCATGATCGTTTTATAACAGTAGGGGCTGCCGCTTACTAGACATACATACATACATACATCTCAAAGATACTCACTAATTTCATCTCCGCAGTTGTGGCAAAAATTCTCATGTATAAAACGATCGCCAGCAAGGTTTGCAAAACAGGACAAAATGTGAATTGTATATTGACCTTAACATTCGCACGCACTCTTTTTGGACAATCCACAGGACGAAAATTAGAGGGCTAGCCTGCTCCTGCAAGGTTGCAAAAGGGTGGCGCTGAACTAGGAGCGAGCATAACCTGTGACTCTTAAGTGCAACCCTATAAGATATACACTATCTAACTAAAATTATCTGGTTTTTCTCAGTTTTTGCCAGAGTCATAGTAAATTGAGTATAATAAGTATTGATCAATTATCATTTTTTAGATGAGCAACTTCTTAGTTTGCAAACTATATTCTTTAGAATATTATTTTCTAAGCAGACCTAATCTACCCTCACCGATAGATAATACTATGAGCAAAGAAATGCTCCCCGAAAAATTGAGTGGAGATCAAGGTCTGGGACCTGAATCACCACCAATTGTAAAAGAGACTAACAAGGGCAAAAGAGAACGGCTAATAGTAGTCTTTCTCATGGCTGTTGGAATAGGAACACTTGTGTTGGCCAGTATTTTTCTACTGCCATATGTGAATTCTCTTGGAGGTAGCATCCTTGGCGGCACGAGCAGCAATACTGATAGCGGTAGTGCTGCACTCAAGACGACTGCTGCTATGGCATCTTCATTTGAAGCAAGAGATGCTGAAGGAAAATTAATTCATGTTAGCAATGGTGTAGCAAGATCCGGCCAGATTACTATTTCAGGTTACTCTGACAGTGGATATAGCACAAAATTGCGTTGTTCAATAGACACACTACCCGTGTATTGCGATGGTAGCCCAATTACTGTTACAGGCCTTCCTCATGGAAAACACAAGTTCAGTATCGCAGAAACCGGCAGTGTTGGGACAGTTGTTCGTGTCTTCAACTGGGAGAATATAAGATAGTAACTGATCATTCATATTATTTAATCGTCGAGATACAGATAAGGAAGAAGAAGCTTATTAGTTCTTTTTTCTTATATTCATGTTAAAGGTTTACTCTTCTGATCTCCTCTCCCTTTTGTATTCTTCCTCTTAGACTACCGTTCTAGAAATGTCTGATATGGGCTACTACTATTCCTGTCATCCATGCTTCACTTTTCTTCCTTTATACTAACACAAGTGGACCGAAGTATTCGATAGTTGCAAAGAAATACAAAATGCCACCTTCTAAGAATTATATACATGACCTTATTACTGTTGAATTCATATAATTTTTTCAGCTGAACATTAGGCTACGCATTTCAATGGAAAGCCTATAAGTTCTATTAGTATGTCTTATTATTTCTGATTCCTTTCCCCTGGACAGCGCTTTATACTTTATATATAAAAGTCAGTATAGTCACGAACCGACATGCGTAATCATAAGTTAACCCATGAATGATATAGACTGAAGGTGTTCTTCCAAGGGCTATAGACTTTGAGATAATAAATTTACTGCAGGCAATTTTTTTTATCCATAATCAAATTCTTTTGGATATCAATTCCTTAATAGATTCTGCAAATAACAGAAAGGTCTAGGTTTTATAATTTTGCAATTGTTACTGAACAGGAGATTTGGATTTAGATTTAGAATTGAACCAATTTTTTATATCCTAAGAACTGCCTTGATGGGTTCGATCATGCTGCGGCTAGATCTCTACTAATCCTTTTTCATCAAACGATCTAGCATTATGCCAGATATATCGATAGTAGTCTAGACACCATTCATGAAAGTCAGGATCTTCGCCATAGAACATCGAATTCATATCTATCTCTATCTTATTGTTCCTGTGGATCCGAGGGAACATCACACATCCTTGTTCATCATTAAGAACTACCCCAATGAGAAGGCTATTCACCATCTTTCTCTCGACAGTCCCTTTCTTCAACAGCTCTTCAAATCCTAGTGCTTCTAGTAGCTGCTTCCGCCTTTTAGGGACCGTGGCATGAGCAGGCAATATATAACTAAATCTAAAATTTTTATTTTCTATCTTCTTCAATCTAGCAACAATAGACTCGATTAGGTCTATTGGAACTTCTGGAATCATAGCATACACATATTCTTGCGACCTATTGTAAATGTCATTCAACCTTTCATCGACTGTTACTAATCCAGAAACGAGTTTAGAATTGGTTAAAGAACCTATCCTTCTTATGAACTTTAATGGAAGAACCGAGAATGTATGTTCTGAAAAATAATCCTTGTTACGAGAAAGAAAATCTAGTGTGGGAATTTGCTCTAAGATAGTCTTGCCAAAAGTGGTAAGAAAGAATGTCCCATCAGATTCTCTGTCAACAAGTCCACTACTAGTAAGCCTAATTATATTTCTACGTACCTCAGGCATCGTACAGCCCAAATCCTTTGAAAGTTTAGCAAGATTGCATTTTACTTCTGCGATTTTATATAAAATGGCTAATCTTTGAGCGCTTCCCAATTCAAAGAAGGTCCTTGCCGTATTCTCGAAGGGAGAAATACTATCATTATTATCCTCGCTCAACGAAGTTGAATCGGTTCTGTCGTACATCATAATACACTTAGCGATGGAATCTTATAGCATTTCCTGCGGCATTCAGGATATTATTCTGTTCACTCTTTGTTTTCGAGCATGATACTCTCTGCCTATGGCTGCCCATTTTACTTCTAAGAGTTGTTGTGATATCAAAAGAAGCATATTATTATAAACAATCGTGATAATTATTAATATTGATAGGAAGGGCTAGCAATTGGCGATAGAGCTATAATCAGGCAATCTTTTGAGAAAGCTCAAAGCTTGTTAAATTCTTATCATCATTCTAGATATTTAATTGAAGACTGATACCATTCTAGATCTGCTAAACAATGAATAATATTAAATGATTCGTATTGCTACTCTTGTGTTAGTACTGATTCTTGATCTTGAATTGTAAATATTTCTGCAAAAGCTCATGGGTGAACCACATGAGCTAGCTATCAATATTGAAAAGAAAGATCTTAAGAAAAAAAAGCAACAACAGCAACAACCTCTTATACTTCTCTCAATCTTTTGCATAGGTGTAAGGCAATTCAGATTTGGATTTCTCAAGCAAAGACCACAGCACAAGACGAGACAGACCTATTGATCCAAAAGGCGACGGAACGCGCAATGTAGCCGCCCTTGGTCTAGTCAGCTTCTTTACAGATTTTTCGACAGAGATGGTTCTAGGAGTTTTACCTCTGTTTATAACTTCTTCTCTTGGAGCGTCACGGGCAATTCTTGGAACAATTGAAGGTTCATCTGAGCTTACAAGTTACGCATTTAGGATAGTTTCTGGTTCTTTATCTGATAGGATAGGAAGAAGAAAAATTTTCATTATTGCTGGCTATAGTCTTTCCACTGTAACAAAACCGTTCTTTGCAGCATCAGGCAGCTGGATTGATGCTTTTGTAGTTAGATTTGGCGACAGAATGGGAAAGGGTCTGAGAACTGCTCCACTTGACGCTTTGATTGCTGATTCGGTACAAGAATCAAGAGCCGGCAGAGCATTTGGGCTGCATAGGGCTATTGACCAAACTGGTGCTATTATTTTTCCAGTTGCGACATTTGCATTGCTTCAGTTCATCGACATAAGGGCGATATTTTTGATCTCATTGATACCTGGAACAATAGCAGTTCTAATTTTAGTATTTTTTGTAAAAGAGGTGGTGACATTAAAGAGATCTACTTCAGCAAGGACAACTATGCTTTCAAATATCGGCCATGTAACAAGAGACAA
>JAICVG010000328.1 GCA_025935445.1 Nitrososphaera sp.
AACAAAGGCTTGTTCTTCGCACTGAGAAGAAAGGCTTCCTTGGAAGAACTAAGGTAGAGCTGACCATCAGCCACACTGGGCTTCAACTGCTCAACACCAAAAAGCAGGAACTAGAGAAGCAAGTGCAGCAGATCCAACAATGGCAAAGCAATGGCCAGACGCAGCAGCTTCAAAGCTACATGGACAATAACCGCATGTGGATCCCGATGATGCTATTCTCCGGTATCTTGAACGCCTTATTCTTTACGTCCATGATATCCATGCTGGGAATGGCAATGACTCCTGCCGAGAGTGGTCTTGTAGGCGGCGAAGGAGCTGGAACAGCCGCAGATTCAGGTGAATCCGCAGGAGCCGAAGACGGCGGTGCTGGAGCAGACAGCGGTGGCGGCGGCGCTGATTTCGGCGGCGACTTTGGCGGCGGAGATTTTAGCTTCTAGCCTCCTCCAATTTTTTGACTACCTGCTTCTTTTTTGAATAATACCTAGCTGCAAGAACAGTCAGAAACGCTGCAGTTGAGACAAGCACTATTGTTCCTGCAGGCGCCAGATTTGCAGCATACGAAATTGAGATACCTGTTACTACTGAAAATATTGATATTGATATCGATATGAGGGCCGTTTTTCTAAATCCTTTGTTAAACAAGAGCGCAGTGACATTTGGGATCACCAAAAGTGATGAGACAAGTAGGATCCCAACAAGCCTCATCGATACAATTACTGCCACACTTGCAAGAATTATGAAAAGATAGTTTAGCTTTGAAATTGGCAGGCCGCTAACCCGCGCCTGCTCTTCATCAAAGGTGATGTACATCAGTTGTCGATAGAGGAGGATGATTATGGACAGAATTATGCCAGTCATTGCCAGTATCGCAAGGGTGTCCTCTACGCTGACAAGCATGATGCTTCCAAACAAAAAGCTGAACAGGTCAAGCGTGAACCCCCCTGATAGGCTTATAAGTAGTATGCCAAGCGCAAGGCCTGACGAAAGCAATATGGCGACAGTCGCATCCGCTGGTATCTTGGCATACTGACGTAACTTTGTGATGCCCAACGCTCCTAGTATGGAAAGCGTCAGACCAGTCCAAAGAGGGTAAATGTTAGTAGCAAGCCCTATTGCTATGCCTCCAAACGCCGCGTGAGATAGCGCATCTCCAAAGAGCGAGTTGCGTCTTAGTACAAGAAACAATCCGATCACCGACGAGGTTATCGCCACTGAAACGCCAGCAATGAGAGCGCGCTGCATGAACCCAAATTCCAAAACTTCAAGAATCATTTATCTCTCATCCTCTATGAGTGTGGTTGTGTAGGTGCATGTGAGCCTGCATGCTCGATTCTGAATATGCCTTGAGGAGATCTGGATTTTCAAAGAACTCGTATGCCTTGCCGTGGAAGAACATTGAGCGGTTGATGCACGCCACGCTGGTGGCAAACCTGTTAACTGCATCAAGATCGTGCGATGCCCAGATTATGGTGATATTATTCTCCTGATTCAGCCTTTTCAAAAGTAAATAAAACCTGTTTTGCATTTCAAGATCAATGCCTGTCACTGGTTCGTCTAGTATCAGGAGCTTGGGGTTGTTCACCATCGCCTTTGCTATCAATACGCGCTGTTGCTGGCCGCCAGACAGCTCGCCCACTCTACTATCTTGTTGTGCAAGCAGGCCTACAGTTTCAAGTGCCAAAGCTATTTTCTCTTTGGATGTTTTACCAATAGTGGTGATTCCAAGTGACACAATTTCTTCGACTGTTGCAGGGAAGTTCTGCTCAATTGTTTTCTTTTGCGGTATGTATCCTATGCTTTTGAAGACTTTGCCGTTCTTCTTTTTGATATCATCTCCA
>JAICVG010000289.1 GCA_025935445.1 Nitrososphaera sp.
TGGCAATAACCACTGCATCACCTTCACTTATCTGGTTGCCAAGGTCTTGCTCTTCTATTAGCTGATTGGCGCTTTTTTCCGCTCTTATCAGAACTGCATTACAGACTAACCTGTCGGTAGAGATCATATCAATGCTTGCAAAGCCAGGCTTGAAGTGACTGGGCGCGTCAACATGTGTGCCAGTGTGTGTACTCATGAACATTGCCTCAGAATCATAGCCGTGGCGATCAAATTTGGACCATGGGATAAAGGATGGCTGAGGTGACCCGGGATAGACCCTAATGGAAGGAGTTATTCTCATTGTGAGGTCGATTACTCTCATAGTTTTTGAAACCAAGATGTTGTTATTAACAACGACTACTATTATTACAAAGATGCAAGGAAGATCCGATCTCCTTAATTACTTACTGTGTACACTTACTCTCCATATCCATGCCAACAGCATACGTCCTTATCAATTGCGACTTGGGTTCTGAAGAGGAAATAATTCGAGAAATAAGAAAATTGCCGGAAGCCGTTGAAGTATCAGGTGTATATGGCGTTTACGACATAATTGCTAGAATAAGCTCAGATTCTATGGATAAACTAAGAGAAACAATAACTTGGCATGTTAGAAGAATAGATAAAGTGCGTTCGACATTGACTATGATTGAAATAGAGGGCCAGGGCGAACAGTCAACAAAAAAGATCTGACTATCGAAGCAGGCCCTTGACGTGGTTTGCTATAATTGATGCCTCCTCCTCGCTGTTAAAAAAGTGAGGAGCCGCTCTCACTACTTTCTTTCCGCCTCCAATGTCTCTAGCTGCAAGTATTATGCGGTTTTGCTCAAGCTGTCTTACCAATGTTGAGGAGTCAGCCTTCGGCGGCATGAATGTGACGATAGACGAGCGCTTGCTTCCATCATCAGGGCCATACATTTTGACTGCAGGGATCTTAGCTATTTCTTTACGAAGGATGCTGGCAACATTCATGTTCTTCTTCCTTATCCTCTCAAGCCCGATTCTAAGGATGTAGCGCAAAGACGCTTCAAGTCCTGCTGCTCCAGGAAAGTTACGAAAACCGGCCTGAAGCTTGGCTGGCATATCCAAATACGCAAGGATGTTCTGTTCAGACAAAGTGGCAGACTCGCCGCCGATTTCAGGCGGCTCCAATATTTCCGATGCCTTCTTGCTACAATATAACACACCTATGCCTGTTGGGCCGCAAAGCCACTTGAAGCCGGGGAATGCCATAAAATCACATCCGATCTTTTTGACATCGACTGAAATAGTGCCGGCACTCTGGGCTGCATCAACACAAAATAGGACGTCGTTTTCCTGCGCAATCCTGCCGACCTCTTCAACTGGCATTACGGCTCCGGTGTTGTAAAGCACATGACTTAGTGTAATGAGCTTGGAACCTTTGACCAATTTTTCGAGCTGACCAAGGTCAAAGTATCCATTTTCGTCTACCATAGCTAGTTCTCTCAATTGCACGCCTTTTTTCTGTGACAGTGCAACCCACGGCAAATAGTTGGCATAGTGCTCATGCCTGCCTCCCCTTACTACTATTGCATCACCAGTCTTCCAGTCCAGCCCATTCCCCACCATGTTGAGACCCTCAGTGGTACTCTGCACAAGCACTACTTCATCATGATTACAGTTGATCAGATGGGCTATCCTTGTACGCAACTCGTCAAGGAGCGACATGCTATAATCAGAGATGCTAGGTGAGTCAGGACCGCCCTCTGCACATGTGAGCATAAAGTCAGTCATTGCCTTGATGGTGGATAGCGGTGTTGGAGCAATGGCTCCGTTATTCATGTATATAGTCTTCTTTGTTATTGGATAGTCATCATCTCTTAGCTGGCCATAGTCAATTTCACTCACATTATATTCAACCTCCTGCAATAGAACAGCAAGTGCACTCTAGCAAGGTATTGAGCAGGGGCGGCTTAAATACGCTAATGTTTACCGACCCGTATGCCAAGCTCTGCTACACGGCTTATTTGACGTCGCAGTTTGATAGAGTCATCTATATTGACCTTGACACCACATTTACAGCATATTTCAATGCAGGGTTTTTGCATACAAATAGCGTCGACATCTATCTGCCGTCAGAGGGCAGACTTGCTGCCATGACGAAAGACGTGCTTGAATCAATGGGTGATAGCTCGCTTGTAATTTTCGATTCTGTCAATAGCTTTTACAACCTGTTTCCGATATGGCAGAGGATGGGCAGTCTGAACCATCTGCTTTCTGTCTTGATAATGCTACTTGTCCGGCGTGGAGTCGATGTAAATGTTCCGGTGCTTGCTGCAAGCATGCTTCGCTACAGAAAAGAAGGTGGCTGGGTTCAGTCGCCTGCAAGCCGCAGACTGCTCCAGCACAAGAGCGCAGTGAAACTAAGCGTAGACTGGCATAAAAGCGACTTGGCAGTCAAAATAGTACAACATGAATCGATTGAAGCGGGTAAGATATTTTTGTATACAAGTGCAACCCTATCAGAGTTTGACTCCTACAAGTATGAATCCCAGCATAAGGGCAATTCCTAACACGCCAAATCCTGCTATTAGCAGCGCCTTCTGTACCTTTGGGTTTGCCGACCTTCCCGACTGGTAGAGCATGAAGGCGCCTGCCATGCCCATGAAGAGAATCAGTGTAAATACTACGGTCTCGCCAACAGTCTGGGCAGAGCGCGATGGAATCATGAATCTGTTAATACCCCTGCCCTCAA
>JAICVG010000114.1 GCA_025935445.1 Nitrososphaera sp.
GCTAATCTGTCAAGCTCGACTCTGAATGCCTTATAGCCCCCATTTTGGTTGACAATGTTCTTGAGTTTGATTGCTGATGTCATGTCAATCTTGAGCTTCTCTGCAATTCTTCTTCTCCAGCCGTATGTAAGTCCACTTTTTGGGAATTTTATGGAAAACAAGTCCTCCGTATTGGTCTTTCTTATCCCAATACTTTCCAACATTAGGCCTGTTCCAGAGAGATAGCCAACAAGGTCGGAGCGAGCCTGCGGATCGAGTGAGGTGCATGCATCATCATTTATGTGTACATGAAAGCCATTGTTACCGGAAAAGTAAATGTTAATAGCACTATTCTCTAGGCCAATGTCTGCTAACAAAAAATTCATCAAACGTCTAGCCTCCTTTTTAGACCCGTCTATGCACTTGCTACAAGGAATGGAAACATGATCTGCCTTTTTGCAGCCGCAGGATGGGCAAGAATATGATGATCTCTCTTCGTCGTTCTGTTCAGGAGGAGATACAGAGCCACAGTTTATGCAGACTGAATACGAATGCGATGGAAGACACGGCATGCCAAGATCTTTACCATCAATATCAAAGATCAAATCTGCCCCAAGCCACTGTTTCTCCTGCATAGGTTGTTGCGTCGGAAATCGATAGTATGCATTTGAGCAATACACATCAGAAGGCGCTTCCCTGACAAGCATAGCATCGAGCTCTTTCATGCTTTTGAATGATAGATGCCTAATCATGCCTGCTTGTCCGAAGTGCATATAACCAAACTCACGTTGCTCCATTTTTAGAGGCTCTTCAATTGCCTTGGACTGGTTGAAGTAATACTCACGGAACGCTTTTTTTATTACCGAAATAGTCTTGGCAGAAATGAGACTCTCTCTCATTTCTTCTTCCTGCCAAACTGAACTGGGTTTATTAGGCCATCGCATTCAGCAGTTGCAAAGCAGAGATTTTCGTTCCGGAGTTTATCGCATGAAGGAACAGAATATTTGACATGGCTTCCTTTCATGCCAGCTAGGTGTTCTACTTGGTATCGGGTTATCTTTTCGTTAAAATCAGGAGCATTTTCAAACATCAAGACGATTTCATCCAAGGGCTTGCCTATAGCCAGCATGTATGTGGCAAGCATCACTCGTGCTGAATGGGGTAGGTTATCACCTTTATTCATCACTTCAAGCGCATGCTTAATGCATGGTGGATATTCCGTTACCGCCGCTGAGCCGCGCCGTTCATAACGTGATAAGAGTTTTAACCGTAGCTGGTCAGCTTTTGACTTTATGCCCTGCGGCAGAGTGGGAAGGCTCATTGCTTTGACTTTGTCATAGATGAGCACGGAGAGCTCATTTCTAATGAGTCTGACGGTCTCATCAGCGTCGAGATAAACATAGCCATTGTGGACAAGTCTGTTGATCAGTTTCCATTCCTGTTCGTGAAAATGAGAAGCTCTTGCAAGATAGTCAACAACTCGGACCTTGAATAGACGCCGGTCCTCTGATATAACGATTTTCAATTTGAACAGATCTTCAAAGATCTTGGTAAAGACAGAGCGTCTCTTAATTTCGCCCTGCTTTCTTAAATCCTCTGTGAGAAACTTCTCTGCCCTTCTTGCTTCCGCTAGCGCGAACTTTCTCAGTACTTGATCAATGCCAATTGACTTGACGATCACAAGAGAAATAAGGAATGTAAGGATCTCAATTTCGTATCTCTCTAGGTTGTCGTATATCTTCCCGTCGACTTCCATCTCAATGCGCTCGGCAGCGCGGTCGATAATATACTTCATATCCGGCCTGTCAAGCTCCTCCCAGCCAAAGCTGGACTCTCTCAGGTATTCGCCAGCTTCATTCAAAAACGGATACTTGGCTAGATCACTCCCGGCCATTCTTATAGAAGACAAGTTCGACAATAAGATATAGCTGTTCTACCATAAAAACTCCATTACAATAAGTTAATGTAACAAAAAATATCTTCATATTGAAACCATGGATGTAAGGGTCGGGTTTCATGTTTCCATAGCGGGGGGGATATCAAATTCCGTCAACAATGCAAAAAAATTAGGCTGTACCGCATTTCAAATATTTAGTCGAAATCCCCGTGGGTGGGCTGCAAAGCCTCTACTGCGAGAGGAGGTAGACTCATTCAAAAACAGGCTCTGCGAAAGTGGAATCGAAAAAACAGCAGTAGTTGTCCACATGCCGTACCTGCCGAACCTCTCAGGGCCTCCAGGAGAATTGTATGAACGATCAGTGAAGACCCTTATAGAAGAGATGCAAAGATGCAATTTGCTTGGAATATCCTATCTTGTGATACACCTTGGAAGTCACATGGGCGGTGGATCAAATAGTGGCATCGATCAGCTGGTAAATGCCTTAACAGTCGCTAGTGCAGGTAGCAAATCCGAAAATAAAGTGATAGTTCTCTTGGAAAATAATGTGGGACAGAAGAATAGTGTTGGTGGCACACTTGAAGAGCTGCGCCTCATCCTCGATAGGCTCGATAGCTCAAAGCAATTTGGCGTTTGTATTGATACCTGCCATCTTTTTGCGTCTGGCTATGACCTACGCACAAAGGAGGATGTGAATATAATATTTGAAAAAATCAAGGCTATTGTAGGCATGAAAGAATTGAAAATCGTCCACCTGAACGATTCAAAAGGTGGGTTGGGCTCAAACCTAGACCGGCATGAGCATATTGGCCTTGGGTCGATCGGCGTTGAGGGCCTTACTACGTTTCTCAACCACCGAGCGATTCAGGCCCTGCCGATAATAATGGAGACGCCCATCGATACAACGAGAGGAGACGAGCAGAACCTCAGGGTCGTTCTAGATATGATAAAAAAATAACATAGTAATAATAATTTACTTATTGAGCCTGTGAGACTCTACATTAGTAGAGCCTTCGTAGTACGTCACGATTAGCGGATCGTCTATCTTATAAGGACATCCCTGGATGCTTTTTGGTTGACCGTCGGGTGGCTCTATGACGCATATATCTCCTTGCTTTATTGACACATTAACCTCTTCAGTTACGGTCTGCCTGAAAAGGATATCTGCAAGAGGGAACCCTTGTGTCATCTGTATAAGCATGAATGCTCCAAAGAATGCAAGGCCAAACAGTATAGCGAGCTTCTTAGTTGAGATCCTTGCAAATTCTGATGAGTCAGACTCGTAGCCCATATGCTACTCTCCCGTGTCCATTTCTAAAAAACTTATGGGAGTCGTCGCGAGGTCTTTGTAGCTTTCTCAATTGCCTCTTCCTGCTCACGCCATTCATTAAAGTATGCAAGTAGGAGATGAGCAGCTAATTCTTCCTTTGTGTGATCAGATTTGAGATGAACTGGCAGATATTGGGGTGTGAAGAACAGGTTGCAGATATAGCAGAACGGGTTTCGTTCATGCTTTTTTAGCAAGTTACATTATCAGACTCTGTGACTGCAAATATAAGAGCTTCGTTCTGAGCATCCCTAAGAATAGACAGAATAAGCTACCCAATTTTTTAAATCAAAGTTCTTCAGTACTTCTTTTTGTTTGTCCATGAATCCCTGTTTACGGTATTAGCTATCTGCAAACAGCTAATATTAGATCAGAAGTGGTAGATCAGAAGTGGTATCCTGAGAATGGCCATGCTTGAACCTCCTAAGCTCCATAGATCTATTTCCATATTGAAAACTACATGATCTTACACTGCTATGTGCATGGTTAGAGTTACTGAGTTAGTTAGTCTATTGCTGAGCTTTGCTGCGCTGGGCACAATTCCCAACAATCGCACAGATAAAACAAATTCTAGCTAACAGACAGTAAATTACTTTATTAGGACCTAGTCATGTATACTACAGCACAAAGCCAGTGAGGTTCCTGAGAACCAATACTTCCGAGCCCCTATTCCAAATATCAAAGGATAAAACAAATTATAAGTAGGTTAGCAAGAAAGTCTGGATACATATATGGTCTTTGGCAGGGACATCCGGCTTTCCAGGATACTTCATGACGGCAAAATGCTGTGCATTCCAATGGACCATGGTATAAGCAATGGCCCCATTAAGGGGCTAGAAGACATTCATGGCATGATCTATCAATGTGCCTCTGCTGGACTCACCTGTGTCCTTGTCAATAAGGGCATCATCAAGACTATGCCAAGGTCGCCAGATATTGGATTGATAGTACACTTTTCCGCCAGTACGTCCCTAGGTCCAGCACCAAACAGAAAGATGCTGATAGGGAGTGTCGAAGAAGCGATCAGGCTCGGAGCCGATGCGGTCTCTGTTCATATTAATATTGGTTCAAAAGAAGAGCCAGAGATGCTGCAAAAGCTTGGTATGATAGCCGATAAATGCGACGAATGGAGTCTTCCTCTAGTCGCGATGATGTACCCACGTGGAGAGAACATTAAAAACCCTCATGACCCAGAGATCGTGGCACATGCTGCAAGAGTGGGTGCTGAAGCCGGCGCAGACATTGTAAAAGCAGTATACACTGGTGATCCGGATTCATTTAAGCGGGTTGTTAGGAGCTGTCCCGTCCCGCTGGTAATTGCAGGCGGGCCCAAGGCCAATAGCGACAGAGAAATTTTGGAGATGTGCAATGGGGCAATGGCAGCAGGCGCAAAGGGTGTGACATTTGGCCGCAACATTTTCCAACATAAGAATCCGCCTGCAATGGTACGCGCATTACGCAAGATCATAATTGAAAACAGAAACGTTAGAGAGGCTCTGAAAGAACTTGACTGATCTCAAACCAAAAGAGCTGATTGTCAAGCCAACTGTAGCAACATCTTCTTTGGGCGAATTTCTATCAAAACTAAAGGAGAAGGGCAACTTGATAATTAACGTTGATCCCAAGGTAGCCGGCGCGAACGTCCGCACAATATATGAGTCGGAGGACGCTGATATTGTGATCTGCACGACTTTTGATCAATTGAAATCGTTCAAGTCGTCAGGCAAGAGCGTTGGGTACTTCAAGAAAGTCACGAGCAACGTCGACGTCGATGAGATTGAAAGAGCGTCAGAGACTGGAGCAGAACTTGTAATCGTCGACGCACCAAATTGGAAGATAATCCCACTTGAAAATATTATCGCCAAACTACACAAGTCCAAAACAAAAGTATTCGCTACAGCAAAAAGCTCCCAAGAGGTTGCAACATTGTTTGCAGTCCTTGAGCTAGGAGTGGACGGAGTAATTTTATCGACAGATAGCGAAGAGGAAGTCGACAGAGTCAGACGGGAGCTTACTACTGCGAGGTTCCTTATTACGAGAGCTAAGATCAAAGAGGTAAAAGATGTCGGCACCGGGGAACGGGTCTGTGTAGACACTGCCTCGATGATGAGGATGGGAGAAGGCATGTTGGTTGGAAGC
>JAICVG010000322.1 GCA_025935445.1 Nitrososphaera sp.
GATGTTGACTACGCTCTTGCTCACCTTTTCAACTGCGCTGATAAGTACATCTTCTGGAACAGGTATCATGCCACTATATTGGAGGGTAGTAGGTAAATTGACCGGCTATTCTAGAATCCGGTCACACTAGATGAACTAGTGTAGAAAAGGGTGATTTGAAATGTCATGAAATGATGTTGTAACATGCTATGTCAATACTTCAGTTAGAAAACATACAATTGCATTCCTGCAACGGATAATGCAGGTAACATAGCAAGCACCCAACGATTGATTACCAAGTCTTGCAACAAAGGATTGGCCGATTCAAAGCACCAATGAATGGACAATATTGTAAACTGTTAAAGCAGACAGGTCAATAGTGCTCAAATTTGAAGTATTTTTTGCATGCAGTGAAGAAAAGACAAGAATTGATAAAATAGCATCGTTTACCTATGGCATTGTTTACCCAGGGTTAAATTAGCTGCCCTACACTACAAGACAAGATGAAAAGCCTTGGCCCTGCCTGAACCATTTTTTTATGGCCTATAATGCGCTGCAAATGTATCCGGCTCATTAGAGCCAAAATCACGCATAAATTGATCCCTGACAAGCCTGCCATATACCACCAAGTCGCGTGCCATCATCCGCAGCCTACTTGACAATCTTGCATTCACTGTTTCATGGCCTGTAAAGTCTTGTGGGCCATTTATCGACACCCCATAGGGCATACTCCATCCATAGCACTGGCGCACCGCTGTGCGCATCTGGTCCATAACTGTAAGCCCTTTTTCATGTGATGCAACTATGTAGCCAAACACTTTTCCTGCAAACTCTTCATAAAAGTGATCGAGAAAATTCTTAAGAGCACCGGATATCGAGCCGTGGTAGTCTGGTGATGCAAGGATAAAGGCGTCAGCCCAAGCTATAGCCTCGGCTGCATGTTCTACCTCTTTTGACGCTGGGGCACTTGGATCGTATAGGGGCAAGACTATTCTATTGAGCTCTAGTAGGCGAACTTCTGCACCATGCTTCTTGACATGCTCGAGCGCAATTTTAAGTGCCCGTGTGCTGTATGATCCCTGCCGAGTGCTACCCGCAACTCCTAACACGTTAAACGTATTTTTCATCTCTTATATTATTGAACTTAGCAGGATTAATCGACTTGCTTTTACAGGAACTGGTCACATCATCAATTCTTGGTGTTTGCATATTCTATGGCATGTACAGCCTGCATAGCCGCAACCGAGGGTAGTAGAGCCTTTCGCTATCCCTAACTTGCACCCGAGTGATACCCCGTATTGCAATCTATATGATGAAGTTATTGTTGTTGCTGTTGTCCTTCGTTATTGCTCTCGAACTAAATGGTAATGCGCTTGGCACATGATAGGCATTCAACAATTACCTGACTTTCGCTCTTATTTATCACTTTGAACTTCTTTGAACCACATGACACGCAGACAGGACACGCCCTCTGACCCTCTACCACGCCTCCCCTATTACCACCTCTGTGGGTTGCTATCCGAGCGGGCCAGGATATTTATCCTTACAATACCCCCAACCTGCTGTATTACCTTTGCGACTGCCGGTGGTACTAGATGTTTCCACGGCTTACCATCTTGCATAAGATGTCGAATGTTTGTGCCATTGTACTCATTTATTTCTGCAAACACAGGGTCCTCAATTGCAATGCCGGAGTCTTGAGAGCGTGCAAGGTACTTTACAAAGTCGTTGCCCGAGTATAGCACATCAAATGGTGGAACCATTGACCGTAGGTAGGCAAGCCATCGAGCATTGTTCTCATCATTTGCAACAGGTATAATATAGCATCTTGAAAGATCAATCCCTGCTTCTTTCAACGCCTCATGAATCATTAGCACCCTCTCGCCGGCACTGAAAGGATCCTTCTCGATAAAGCTGAACTGCGCGCTCCCGATTATTATCACGAGCTCGTCGCACTCGCTTAGGATCTGCTTTGTAAGTGCCAAGTGACCCTTATGGAAGGGCTGGAAGCGTCCCAGCATCAGTCCACGTCTTGTCATTGTGGTTTGCCTAACTTATTCTTCCACTGCTCTATTTCTTTTGCTTCTATCTTGCGGAAGATGGGCTCTACCTTGCCAAGTTCATGGCCTGCAGGAATTGCTCTTATGTCCTTAGCCGACTCCCAGACCTGCTGGTGAACACTGCCACTTCCAAGCTTAAGCTGGGACCATATCTTTTCACA
>JAICVG010000206.1 GCA_025935445.1 Nitrososphaera sp.
AAAATTAAACGGGTGCAAAGATGCTAGGTGAATCAGAAACGTCTACGCAGACGATAGCAGACGTGGTGATGGCAGTATTGTTCGCATGACAACAACACCCTACTACTTTTTAAGTAGCCTACTACAATGCAGCAGGTCCAAAGAAAGATCTCTTAGCCAGCTGTAAATGACACGACAGCTACAAGATGAGCCATATATCCCTACAATATACAGGATTTCTATTAGCCACAGAAACGATTGGATAGAAGGATGAGTATAAGGTATGTACATTCTTGTTCAGCGAAGGTCATGTCCACATGATCGGCAATTACCGACACTATAATCGCTTATTTTGTCACACTGGGGACAGCGTCTTTCTTTTTGTTCATTAATACTATTATTTGTAACAGGTGCCATCATCCTCAACGGAGTTTTCATCAAATAAACAACTTAATCAGCTATAGTTGTGAATGATACCAATTGGTTATAATTAGTTAACAGAGAAAATGAGAAGCGCAACAATATAGCTGTTTTTTATTACTTCGCCCGCTTGTCATGGCACGTCCGGTCATTCCTTTTTTGTTGAAATTAATATTATTGAAGCCCTTCATCGCATATAGGTAAAGTTATCAAGAAAATGTAACATAATAGAATTGCATGAAGAAACACAAATCTGAAACTAAAAAAATCTCTTGTATGCTATGTCGATAGAAAATTTCAGGCATTTTCTTTTTATTTTTTGCAGTTTGGTCTACTAGATAATATTCGCGATGTTGTCTCAATCAGACCTGCTATAAATTGAGCAAATATTCAGGTTAGCCCCTTAGTTCAAGGAAGAGAATAATCAAGAAAGCAAGCGCAAGAAGGTAAAGAATCCGGAAACAAGCGTTTGGCGAGCTTGTGTTTGCTTATATATAGTAGTAGCAGTTTGATACAATGATTTACCAAAAAGCATCTATTCTCTTTATTATTTGTCACATTGAACTGGTTAATCCTTTAGAGGAAGTCCTGTTAAGGATCAAATTGACATACATGAAGTTTTTGCTGGTGATGTATTTCTTGAACAATTCAATTTTAGGACAATGCACAATCAGAATTGATGAAAGTTAAAAGCAGAGCAATATTCAAGCTGCTCGATAAATTACTGCTGTCAAGTCTTAAAAAAGAAACCTCCATCGACGCCATATCATCGGATATGCCTCATATTATGGTTGTTCTTCATTATGATAAACTTTATCAACAAAACCCTATACTAAGAAATGTGGAGAGCGGCAGCGAAAATCAAGAAAATTATGGTGATCGTAATGTTCTTTCAGAAATGAGTGCTCGTGAGCTAGAGCAATTCATTTCACATGAGACCGTAGGATTATTGATCTTTGGAGCTTGTGAGAATCATGGAGACCATATGCCATTTGGGTCAGATTTCATCATGCCATTTGAACTTGCCAAAAGAGTTGCTGCCCGCTATGGTAAAAAAATAATCATTTTTCCTCCAATTCCATATGGGGTGAGTTCCCACCATAAAGACTTCTTTATGACAGTTAGCTTTGAGCCAGATACGATGATGAATGTGATACGTGATATTTTGCAGAGCCTAGTGAATAATAATATAAGACGTATTCTAATAATAAATGGCCATGATGGCAATATCGCACCTATCGAACTCGCTTCTAGAATAATTAAGGAAAGAAATCCCAGAGTTGTAATATCTTGTCTAGAATCATGGTGGACTCTAGTTGGATCAATAGATAGGAAACTGTTTGATGTCTGGGATGGTCTAGGACATGGGGGAGAGGCAGAAACATCTGCAATGCTTGCTGTCAGGCCGGACCTTGTAAATATGACCGTAGCACCCAAAGATGTTATACCAAAACTGCCAGATAATATCAGAATATATTGGAAGTTCAACGAATTGACCGACACTGGAGCTACTGGTGCTCCAAGAAAGGCAAATACAACGAAAGGAAACAAGATAATAAGTATTCTTGAAAATGTTCTACTTGAATTTATACTTGATATGGAAAAGAATCGATGGAAATACGGTATTGGCGGCAGCGGCAGCAATACATAGCAAAGATAGTCTATCATAAGATGATGATGGCGAGGGCATGGTTACAGCAGAATATCTAGTCTAGCATTATCTTTCATTCAAAGGATGAAGATGGAATATGCAGCAATAGACATTTTTCATTAAAACGAAGAATATGGTATGCATCTTGTAGGATCAACTTACTTACCTCAAGAGATAGCAAAACCTATAATATTGAATTTTACGCTGAAATGTTTTTATTATGAGGCCTGCAGCTGCAAAGCGATATGTCTAGCACATCCCTTGCACCGGTTCCCAATATAGGTGACAAGGCTCCAGATTTTGAACTCCCAGATGTAGACCAAAAATGGCGCAAGTTGAGCGAATTTAGAGACAAGAAAACAATCGTTGCATTCTTCCCAGCGGCAGAATCACCGCATTGCACAACAGAAATGTGTGCCTTTCGTGATCAGCTTGACGAGCTTAGAGACTATGGAGCAAATGTAGTAGCTATTTCTGTTGACAGTCCTCATGCAAACAAGGCATTCACTCAGAATCATCATCTTAACTTTCCAGTGTTGAGTGACTACAAACGCGATACTATCAAAAGATATGGCATTATAATGAGTAAACTTGGCACTATGGAAGGTTACAATGCAGCAAAAAGATCAATCTTTATCCTTGACGAAGACGGCAAGGTAATCTATAGATGGATTTCAGATAACCCGACCATAGAGCCAAAGTATAGCGAGATCAAAGAAGTGCTCAAGAAGGCCAAGAAGTAGTACTACTACTGATAGCGATTATTCAATGACTGCCAGTATCTCATTTCTTGCAACACTGGTGCCCTGCTTTACCTTTATTTCTTTCAAGTTGCCATCCTTGTGAGCCTTCACTGCCACCTGCATCTTCATTGACTCGAGCACTACGATAACGTCGCCCTTCTTAACTTCGGTTCCAGGCTTCGCTGTTATGTTAACCACCCTGCCGGGGATCTGGCTTGTAAGGTTGCGGTCGCCACCTCCGACTCCTCCCATTGCCGACGCCTTCTCAAGCACTTCTGTCATCTTGCTATGCTTTTTCACCACCAATGGTTGGCCATCAATGATTATCTTCACTTCTGCAGTGCCCAACTGCAAGATCTTGGCATAGTGAAAACTATTATCAAGCAAAAATTCAAACTCGTTAGTCCCAGATTTCAATAACCGTAATATATGCTGCTTGCCTCCTATCTTGACCAGCACAGAATTGTTGTCAGTGGTGCGCAGCACTTCGCCCTCTAACATCTCAGCATGGTCGCCAACTTTGAACTGCATTTTATGCTCTCATCATTTTCCACTTTGACCTGGTCACAGAGCTCTGCTGACTAGCCTCAGTCTTCCTTACAAACTCTGACTGCAACAGCACTGCTGCGACTGCCGCCTTTGCGCTTTTCTTGGCCGCTTCTTTTGCATTCTTGTTCATCTTGTCAAGTATCTTAAAGCGTTCAAGATAGTCGGTTGAGAGCTCGCCGTTGATAAAGTTTGGCTCGTCCATTATAGTCTTGTAAAGCTGAATTGTAGTATTGATTCCCTCAATTATGAACTCATCAAGGGCGTTTTTCATCCTAATTCTTGCCTCGTCAAAGTTTCTGCCCCATGCCAAAAGCTTGGCTACAAGGGAGTCATAGTAACCAGATACATTGCAGCCAGGGTAAAGATACGTGTCAACTCTTATGCCAGGCCCGTAGGGAATATTGCAGTTTGGCACAATGCCGGTTGAAGGTGCAAATTCGTAGAACGGGTCTTCGGCATTAATCCTGCATTCAATTGCGCAGCCA
>JAICVG010000104.1 GCA_025935445.1 Nitrososphaera sp.
ATGCTGGCACTTCGTATGGTCAATATATATAATATTTATGTATATCTCTAATTCTTATAAGTAACAGGCTCTATTCATGCTTAGCATGGGATCTACTAATCCTAGCCCTCTCAACGGTTATTCTAACTTCAAATGGAAGATCTGCGGAATGCAATTTGACAGTCTTGGGGACATGCAGACATGCAGAGGCACACCACAATAGAGCATGTTCAGAAAGGAGAACTTCAATAGAAAATAGAAAATCATTTCGTGACGGCTTTTGCTATGATGGATTATTTTTTATTCTGGGCATCTAACTTTTTCTTTGCATGAGTATTATAAGGGGGGTATTGATTTTCCAAAATAACTAATAGTCAATATCGAGACACGGAATAGTGCTTATATCCCTGATGGCTTGATATTCTGGAGCAGAGGAGTACCTAATGAGTGAGGCAAGTACACATAATAATAAGAATCGTAGGGGCAAAGTTGCGGTTGTTACTGGCTCAGATAGAGGAATTGGCCGAGCCATCGCGCTATCTTTTGCAAAGTCTTACACATATTCTGGTATAGTTGTAAGTGCTCGTAAGAGAGAGGAGACTGAAAGAGTAGCTAAAGAAATTGAAGATATGGGAAACAGTGATTCAATAGCCGTAATATCAGATGTCTCACAAGAAGCTGATTGCATAAGGTTAATTGACGAAACTGTGAAACATTATGGTAGAATTGATGTTCTTGTCAACAATGCAGGCATACAGCAAGAAGTTCCATTTGAGGATACATCGGTTGAAGTTTGGCAAAAAATCATAGCTGTCGACTTGACGGGTCCATTTGTTTGCAGTAGAGAAGCAGTAAAGCACATGCTAAACCAAAACCCAAAAGGCGGCTGCATAATTAACATCTCCTCAGTTCACCAGATAATTCCAAAGCCGCATTATGTCCCATATGCTACATCAAAAGCAGGGATAGAAATGATGACTAAGACCATGGCTTTAGAGCTAGCGCAGGATAATATTCGAGTAAACGTCGTTGCTCCTGGTGCAATAGAAACAGACATGAATCAGGAGTTAAAAGAGGACAAGGCTGAATTAGACAAAGTGCTCAGGAGGATTCCTCTTCGACGAATAGGAACCCCAGACGAGGTAGCAAACATGGTTGAATTTCTGGCATCAGATAAGGCAAGCTATGTTACTGGAAGTGCTTTTTTTATTGATGGAGGAATGACTCTATACCCGTCATTTAGTTCCTCTATTGATTCGGGCAAAAAACAAGAAAACTAAGCATAAAATAGTAAAAGCGCTAGTTGAGGATATATGAGATGAATTTGTCTTTGCGGCCTAGGCTATTATAGGTTCAATGAAAGTTAGAGAGTCTATTATTATAATACTCATCCTTAACTAAGCCTTCCTCACGCGCATCGATGAGTTCCTACCACTGCTACGTCTAGGACCTTAGGAAGGCCAGCAGATCAGCGTTAACCTGATCCTGATGTGTCGCTGTGAGGCCGTGTGGTGCACCTGGATAGTAAATTTCCTTAGCCCCTCTAATGAGTCGGGCAGACTTTATCGCCGAGTCCTTGACTGGAACGATCTGGTCGTCCTCACCATGCAGGACCAGGGTAGGGACATCGATGTTCTTGAGGTCCTCGGTGAAATCGGTCTCAGAGAAGGCCTTGATGCTGTCGTAGGCGTTCTTGAGGCCAGCTTGCATGCCCCATAGCCAGAATTGATCCAGCGTGCCCTGGGAAACCTTGGCCCCCGGCCTGTTGGCGCCATAGAAAGGTATCGCTGTGTCCTTGTAGAATTGCGAGCGGTCCTTTGTAAGGCCGCTTCGCAGGTTGTCAAAGTGTTCAATTGGAAGCCCCTCAGGATTGGCTGGGGTTTTCAACATGAGCGGCGGTACCGCGGCGATGAGCATTGCTTTGGCGACTCGCTCATTTCCGTGGCGAGCGATATAGCGGACGACTTCGCCACCGCCGGTCGAATGGCCCACAAGTACGGCATCCTTGAGATCAAGGGCTTCGATCACGGCTGCAAGATCGTCAGCATAGCCATCCATGTCATTTCCCGAAAATGGTTGACTGGACCGGCCATGTCCACGACGGTCATGCGCGACCACACGGAACCCATTCTGCGCAAGGAAAAACATTTGACCATCCCAAGCGTCGGAATTCAGAGGCCAACCATGCGAGAATGTCACGATGGGGCCTTTGCCCCAATCCTTGTAGTAGATTTCGGTGCCGTCCTTGGTGGTGATCCTGCTTGAACTCATTGCAATATGATCTTCTCCATTTTCGTCAAGTGTGATTTACACATTGTTAATCTTATTCAAATCGTAGTTTGTAATAAGTATATGGTAGAAAGTATATAGTTCATTTTTTTGAACGTTTTTGTTTATTTTAGACGGACCCAGAGGGATTCGGCAGAAAAAATTCAAAATTTGGACTCAATGCATAAATGACATAGAATGAAAAAATAAGATATTTAGTATTTATACACTGATATTGGCATGTTAATTTAATAAAAGAGGCAAATGTTAATCTAACTTAGCGTGTCAGTAATATTGATCACGATAAATCCGTTCATTAAAAGATAACCCTACTATGTCGAAGTAAAGCTATGTCTGGGTCTTCTTTAACGCAAGACTCACTTACTTTTGGAAGATGTATAGGAAATACTGCTTCAATGCTAGTACTTTGATTTGAATCTAGTTGCCAAACATTTGTTTCTTCTATAACTTTTTGTAGCCAAATTAGTTCGGACTAAAGCACAAATATTCGCACTGAATAAAAGAGGTATACCTATTTGCAATCGCCAAAACAAGAGCAACGCCGAATGAACTACAAGTCAGAAATTCGGAGATTATTAGCTTTACGCTTAACTACAGAAGTAATAGCCAGAATGTTCAAAGAAAAACAGAGCACAAGCCGAACCACATTCTATGAATATCTTCGACAAATTAGGCAAGAAGATAATGTACTTGCAGAAGCCAAAGATAAGAGGTATATACATACAGGTTTAGAAGTATCATGTGTAACCGTTACCTTGAAGACCTTCAGTTAGTAACATGGTCACCAATTGATAACTTCTTATTGGTCGAGCTATTTCACCGTCACATATTATCTAGGGCAGCTACTAACTAATTTGAGTTTAGTAACTGTATAGGAATAATTAGTTAGTTAGTCCTTCACGCAACCATAGTCTTTCTTTTTTACATTTGGGAGATTTAGGTTTCTTATCGGATTTTAATTCACTTGTAGTTAAGCTATTTGCCGCATCTAGAATTAATTGAGCAATCCCATTTGGGTGAGATCCAAATGACGCATGGTTGGACGGAGGGGCGATAGTATTGGCGTAGGATGATTCTAGATACTCAATCGTTAATTTTATTAAGAGAAGGTTTCTGTTTCCTATATGCCAAAAGGAGAACCTGCTCGTTCTAAAGCCGCAAGGCGTCCCTTCCAGCCACCTGTACGATGAGCTACCGAGACCTCATAGACACCACGGCGCACAGCCAGAATAGGATCGTCGGACGGTTCAATGCCATCTGTAAGGCGAGTGGGATCGTGTAGCATCACGGGATCGCCGATCTCTTCGACTGTTGTTGGCCGTACGTATTTAAGTCGCCCTATGCATAGCCGGCGGCGCTCGTCTGGCCATTGCGCGGTCGGATCTTCAGTAGGATCTCCTTCTTCGGCAAGTTGTAATACTAGATTGAATACCACCGGTGCTTTTCTCAACCGTGCTTCCAGTTCCTCAAAGAGATATGATGGAGGTTGCTTTTGCAGTTCTTCAATTGTCTGACCGGCAGAGCCAACCTCCGGTTCCCAGTGATATCGTGCATACTGTGCCACATCCGCTGCATTTACAAATCGAAACGCGTGTATTGCGTGAAAGACAGTTTGGGCAAAACTTACCGGAGCTGGAAGACTCTTAGCTATCTGTACTGCCTTTGCGGTCCATGGGTGTGTAGCTAGGAATTGCATGAATTTCTTTTCGTCTGGCGTACCTGTAACAGCATCAGGCTTAGCTGCCCTAAGAAATTCAAGCATCTCATCTGGGGTCCGACCAAAAAAGACCGGGATCGGTATGCTGACTAGGTCAGTTATTGTGCCATCCGGTAGATAGAACTTTACAGCCATCGAGGGAGAAGTTGCCGGTCCCCACGGATTACCAGATGCGCTGTGTCCATGGCGCACTGTAGCCGGGACCGGCTGACCTTGCAGATGTACTGCCCGACTTAACTTCTTTGCCTCCGGTGTGGCCGTGAATACAGCTGTGTAATAACGACCTTGGGCATGTACTCCACGGTAACCTGGGTGAAATCCTTGAAAATCTTCATGGATCATCTCCACAAGCTCTGCAGCCAAACGGTATTGACTCGGAGTCATTTTCTATCCTATTACCTAACTACTAGCTTGGTCAAGCAATGTGTCTAGCCCCCCCTTGACTTTCAATGCCTTCCAAACATCCCGTACCGACGAGCTTGGATACGCGCTGTAAAAGTAATGTGCAGTCACTTGGTGCTTGGCAATCCAGTCTTTTATACCAGGGCTGCGTATCCCGGGGAAGCCCTCAACTTCTTCAAAAATCATATCAATTTGGTCTGGAATTTTGGTTGCAAAATCGTCAATATAAGGATCCCATGCACCATCAAAAGTCGACGTGAACAACAGCCTAGTTTCGTTATCGATAATTACGTAGCGCATGTCATGGATAGTACCTATACGATCGACCAACTTTTGGTTCGGGTCTCCAAAAGTATCGCTCATTTTCTTACGAAGACGTTCGGCACCACCTACCTTAAGTGGCGCAATTATTGTTAATTCCGATGCTTGCCCTGCCCTTAGTCCTGGTCGAGACTCGGCTTGATTTGCTTTACTCATTTATAGTGTTATCAACTTGATACTATTAAGCGTTTTATGAAAAGTCTGCTCAAGTAAAAGGATTTTACATTATGACAGTAACTATATAGTTCTATGAAATTCGCTATATTTGGACAACTACAAAATTCATTAAGTCGCACCTTCACCCAATGAGGCCAGCCATTTCAACGCATTCAAGCCTGGCATGAAGCAATATTCTCCACCTCTTACTACAACAAATTGCGGTAGGCCATGAAGACGGCGACGTACTGGGCGTTTAGGAATCGTAAAGATTCCGTCACCGTTGTTGTTGCCTATGATGGGGTCCTGCTCTGTCCCCTGATGGATGAAGTTACCATCAGTTACCCATTGAGATTGTAGAAATTCGAATTGCCGCTTTATGTATGAGCCTATCAATAGGAATACACCTCCGCGTTGAACGCCATCGTCCTCCAAAGCGCCTTCAGGTAGAGGTGGGCCATAATTAGTTGCACGCCGAAGAATATGGTGAAGATTGACTGCAACCAAATCATCCTTCAATGCATCGCGAGGATTCAGGCGCCGGATATGCGCGCTAAAGGGACACTTCAATCCTTCCATATCGTCTGAATAGTTGAAATCGTTATTACGATTAGGATCTGTGCCTAATTTGGGATCATCATGTTCTGGAGCGAGAACCAAGGGCG
>JAICVG010000296.1 GCA_025935445.1 Nitrososphaera sp.
CAAACTTGGTCCTCATTTTCAAGAGTATTTTTGTTTCTGGTATAGTAAGATAACCTGTATTATATCTAAGGCCAGATGTATAGTGGAAGATTCATAGCAGTAGAGTTAACTGAATCTAAAAAAATAAGGCATGCCGAGGATAATATATATCTCTCTACTAGTTTTTCAGCCCGACCGCTTTCAAATCCTCGTCTATTCCTTTGACACATTCAAAACTTGATACTTCGTTAACCTTTACCCATCTGAAATCTGAATGTTCCCTAGTATCAATAACAACCTTGTCTGATTTGACTGAAATTAAGAATGGAATGATAATCCACCTTGCCCATTCATCTACGACCTCAAACGCGCTTCCACTCTTCTTGATTGTACCCTCTAAGGTTGTCTCTTCCTTGACTTCTCTGAGAACAGCTTCCTCTGCAGATTCGCCTTCCTTCATGAATCCAGAAGGGGTTTGCCATTTGTTTGGTGACGTTCTTCTTAGAGCATTGCGTTTTAGCAGTAGTATATAGTCTTCTTCTTCATCATCTAGTTTGACAACACCTATGACAGCCACATAGGTTGCCATTTCTACATCTTCTCCTAGGCTAATTGCAGTTCTTAAACCTAGTACTCTTCAATCCCAAATTTACCTATAGATAAAAAAACGTCCCGCAGCACTGAGGAAAGAATTTATCTTGAGTTTTCTTGGGTACTCTGAGCTAAACTCAGGTAGTAGTAGTAATAAACATCGAGCATTTTTTATTTTTTGTGAAATCTAGGCAGCAAAATTCTCCTGAAGGTATCTGATTATCCTCTTTGAGTCTTTTTCACTCACGTGCAAGTCTTCTGCAAAGACTGGTTTCTTGCCTTTTGTTATATTAATCCTGACTGCATTTCCAGAGACGGACAAGTATAGTTCAGGTCCTTTCATCATCATGCTTTTTACTCCGTCCCCGTGCAACGAATTATTACTACCCTCAAACTTCGGGTTGACAAATTCTGTTGTCAGGCTGTTGATGTTGTCTTCTACAGAGAGGGCGACCTTGCCATCTTGCATTTTTTCAATGGAAAATATGTGCTGGTCGAGTGCATCGACTTCTATTCGAGGGCCTGTGGGTCCTTCCTCTTCTTCTTCTACAACATCCTGCGGTCTCCAAGTCATTCCCTCCTTTGCAACCTTGATCACAAACTTGCCCTCTCTGCCTGACACCTGCAGGTGATCGTCTATAGCTTTTTGAAGTTCATCTGCTGACAACGGTCCTTCTGGACCCCTGTGCCACTGGTTCTTGGCATCTTCTCTGTCTTTTTCGCCACTATAATGCACAATGTAGCATAGCTTGGCGTTCCATCTTCTCACAATGTTGTAGGCTTCTGTTACTGAAATCATACCAGTGGATGGATGGTCGTTGTACGTCTCTGTCCCAAGCACCAGAAGGTCAGGGTTCCAAAGGATGCTCTCATCAGGTGTTAGCAACTTTAGAAAATCCCATCCTGCGACTATTTTTCTTGCTCCGGCTTTGATGATATAGATTACAGAACCAGGCAAGCCTGGTTCATCACCTGCATTATCGGCAGCTATTGAAATGACTGAAAATGGGCCTACCTCAAATGGCGTTCCGGGGTTGATGGGGGAAAATAATGATGATGACGATGATGACGACGATGATGTTGGCAATGACGACTGCAGCTCCCGTGCAATCTGCTGATTGCATTCAGGTGTGCAGTAGACTTTTGCGTTTTCCCTTATCAGCGCAGGAAGGTCGCTTATGTGGTACCGTCTGGCATGCGTAATCAAGATCGCATCTGGCAAATACTTGCCAGAAGAAGCTCCTTTCTTGATACTTTCTTCTACGCCATTGCCCGCATCAACGAGGAGGTGAAAGCCTTGGTAGAACACTGAAAGTGACGTGTTGGCTGCTGCTCCATTATTATCTACGTGGGAAGATACGCCGTTGATCCTCACGGTGAGATCTTCTGAAGCCATTATGAAGATAAATAAAAGAGCCATCCCATAAAAATATGACTGTTGATAGGCTTATTACGCTCACAAATGTTTTGCCATCGTTATCATTAGCCATTTCAAAGTCCCGACCATACGCGAGAAGTGCTACAATATATGAGTCTAACAAACCAAACATTTTTTCACAATCTCTTTGGAGCCCTTGTTATTCTAAATGAATCGCACTTATTCTGTCTTCTGCTACTGCTGATGATGTGGTCGTCATTGACGTCAAAGGAGTTGCACAAAAGCACTGATGATTTTAGATCATACGTGAGACGTTAAAGTATCCCGACATACTATCCATTATAGCTCACTCGGAATTGGTTGTTGCTCTTCAAGCTCTTTGCCAAGCAGTTTGTTTGAATATGCATATCTTTCGTTCATGAGCGCATCTACATATTTTGAAAATACCGAGCTATCAAAAGCAGAACCATGCATTGGACATATCAATTTGGGACCAAGTTTTATGAGTTTTTGCACTGTCCTTTTAACAGGTTCTTCGCTAGCAAATATTCCAATGATATTGTACAGCTGAATCATGTCTTTTGATAAATCGTCAGAAGTGACAAGCTTGTGTTGTCCCGGTTGAATGAACAAGTCAGAAGAGAACAGAGACTTAGTATTC
>JAICVG010000042.1 GCA_025935445.1 Nitrososphaera sp.
CATCGAGTCTTATGCAATAGGCGCAGCAATTTCTGCAATTGTTGGCTACGCATCCATTCGCATCCTGATCGGGCTGGTAATCAAGGGGAATTCTATATTTTTACGTTCTATTGTTTTGCAATAGGTATAGCTACATTCTTTTTGTTATAGCTCTGTTGTGTTAAGATGTGTACCCCATATAACCTGGCGAACTATCAAGATCATGTGTCTAACCAATTTATAGAATAGCTTCTCCTGTAGAGCATGAACGCAAACATGATTTATGTAACGACAGCTGTTCTTGCAGCCATCATGCTTGTGGCGCACAGCACAAGCATATTTGCTCAAGTCCAGCCTCCATCCCAGCTATCGCAACAGCAAGGCCAGATTACGATCAACGGCGCAGGTGCGACTTTTCCTTTTCCACTGATTGACACATGGCGTGTTGAATATCCGAATGTAAATCCCAACGTGAACATAAACTATCAATCGATCGGAAGCGGCGGAGGAGTGAAGCAGTTTACTGAGAGGACAGTCGACTTTGGTGCAAGCGATGCCCCATTAACCGAAAGCGAAACACAGGCTCTTCCAGCTCCGGCAGTGCACATTCCAGAAACTATAGGCTCAGTAGTAGCAGCATATAACATAAATGGAGTGCCAGAAAAAGGATTAAAGTTAACCGGTCCTGTGCTAGCGGACATCTTCCTTGGTGGAATCACAACGTGGAATGACCCAAGGATACAGGAGTTGAACCCAGATCTGACCTTGCCTTCAGAAAATATCATAGTTGCACACAGGTCTGATGGATCTGGCACTACCTTTGTCTGGACAAGCTACCTCTCAGCTATTAGTCCTGAATGGAGCGAGACAGTTGGCGCAGGGAAGTCAGTAGAGTGGCCTGTTGGACTAGGAGCACCGGGCAACGAGGGAGTGGCTAACACGATTACTAGTACTCCCAACTCGATAGGTTATGTTGAGCTTGCCTATGCGTTGACGACTGACACGGATTATGCATATATCCAGAATATGGAAGGAAACTTTGTAGAACCGTCACTGAATTCAACACAGGCAGCTGTAGAAGCTGCAGTTTTGAGCGGTGGTGGCACAAGCACAAACGCGACTACCTCCAATAATTCAACTGGAACTACTAATACGACGGGCACACAAAATATGACTTCAATAAACCTTCCTGCAGGCAGTGAATCGTGGGAGGATGTCGCGCTCGTAAATGGGCCGGGTGCAAATTCATACCCTATTGCAAGCTTCTCCTACCTTTTGCTATATCAGGATCTGAGCACTAACATTGACAGCATGGAAAAAGCAAGAGCACTAGTTGACTTTATACAATGGGCAATCACCGACGGGCAAGAGTTTGCAGACGAACTATCGTACGTGCCCCTTCCTGGCAGCGTAGTCCAACATAACATGCAGACGCTAGAATCGCTGACTTTTCAGGGACAACCAGTGCTGCAGCAATAAAAGAAGCAGCAGCAGCGTCTCCTCCTCTCTTTCTTTCTATTATTAACGATTGTCATGGACATAGATGATATGGTAAAAAACATCCACCGTCCCAATCAAGTCATCTAGGTTCTGGAGTACTGTCTCCAGCTGATCTTTCTTTTTGCGGGTAGCTCGTCAACCATCTTTCTCATTATAAATAGATACTTGAAACCTCGCAGGTAAAAGTTGAAGCGCAGTGCGCGGCTGTGCCATATTGCCGTGTTGGATGTCTGGCTCCTCCTTGCGACACATACAATGTCCACTGTGTCAAAATATTTGCAAAGGTTCTCATAAACGCGAAAGCCAACAGGTGTGAATTTTTTCTTCACCCATTGATCGCCTATTAGCCAGCCTAGCACCTTGCCGGGTTTGAGCACACGATAGCACTCGGCCATCACCTTATCAAGCTCTTTATAGAACTGGTCATTCTCTGCAGAGATCCGCCCGATGTTATCAGGATGGTCATTGTAGTCGATATTGTCGCCATATGGTGAATCAATGAATATCATCTCGGCACTTGCATCTGCAAGCGGTATCTTGCGAGCATCATTCTGAGTTATATCCGGCCTAGTAGGAGAAATGTCGTATGCTATACATCTGCGCCCCTCCTCCTTGCACACATCGATGGTAGTGCCACTCCCTGCCATCGGGTCAAGCACAAGGTCATCTGGTTCTGTGTAGCGCTTGATCACGTTGTATATCACAAACGCTGGCGTCACACCCGCATACTTGTTGCTTCCCTTTTGAGTTTTGCCGTAGTTCTGCCGGGGATAGTCCCAAAGCGTAGTGGCTTCAAGCCGCAGCTTGCTCTCTGCATTCTTTCTGGCAATCTTCAAGCTGCCATTGGGGTTTTCGATGTATCTAGAGAGCGTCTGCGTCAGCTCCCCATTAAGCATGTCGTGCCAGCTGATCCTCATGGTAGAGAGGACTTTTTTTGCACCTTCAACCGAGTATATCTTGCCATTATGAGACACCTGCACCTGGTACGGGTATCTACCTTTCCAAGCTTCAGGCACGATGTCCTTTGTCCCATCCGACATAGCTAGGAAAGTGCCGTAGAGTGTATCTCTATCAATGTTGAGCAGAAAAAGAAGATGACCTTTTTTTATTTTCAAAACATTTTCACCATAGACATGGCTTGTTGCAAAGAGCATTCGGTCAAAGCATTCTCGCTCACTCTTGCTAGTACAGGCAAATATATACCCCCTTGGTTCCTGTTCTTCGTTGTTCATTTTGGCGAGGGAGATATCAGGGCAAGCAGATTTAACCATATCGGAAGCGACAATAGTGACATGAGAGATGGGAAAGGGAACTACATTCTGCTTTAGCAATTATTTCTGCTTTTTGTCATATGCTTTACTCTTGCTACTCAAGACATTTTACAATGATGAAGCTTATTGGAAAATCGCCAATTGGTGAGGAAGCGCATTATATTCTAAAAACCCTTTTACGGCACTAATGACATTATTATTGTATCATGACACTCTGTTACCTTTGCAGCACTAGGACAGCCTCAATGGAATGCTCTGAATGTAAGAGACCTGTGTGCAAAAAGTGCACCAAGGATTTCCCGTTCTCGAGCAGCGCATGCCTTGAATGTGCAGAAAGCATAAAGACGGGTTTAGGCGGCATCAGAAAAGACGAAGAGATTTTTTAACTTTTTTTACCATTTTTTCTAAGGTTATAGTTATACCAGAAATTGAAACATCTTCTTTGATGTTCACCATTAATAACAGAGAGGCATTTCTCCTATTTCCTATCTTTAATATAGGGAATTACTTGCAACTAGCCTCAGAGATCTCTGAGCAAATGACTCCTTTAACAGTTGCAAAGTTTGGTGGCAGCGCCCTTGGGCTAGAGGGAGCCATGATCCCCCAAATCGTTGACAGGATAAAACAGCTGCAGCAAGAATCTAAGGTAGTCACTGTTTTCTCGGCACCTCTGATTGAATATAATAGCAAAATCATCTCTATGACTGATATGGCGATTTATGTGGGTAGAAGCTATGCCTCTTCCACTCCCGTAGAGATTGAAGTGCTAAGAGAGATCTACGAGAGAATATCCTCCAAGTACTTGGACAGCCATCGCCGCCATGAATTTCTTGATACTCTTGATAACTTCTACAGGCAGGTGATAATTTCGCTCAAGCAGGCGGCGGAGAATAGGCGCTTTGTTGATGTGATAAGATCAAGAACGCTTGCATACAGTGGCGAAGTAACAATGTCATACTTGATGGACTATGTGATGCAGAGCATAGGCCTTAAATCATCACATGTGTTAATCGAAAAGTGGCCGATAATCACTGATGACAACTTTGAAGCCGCCAACTTTATGGTACAAGAGTCAAAACACTATGCCGACCATCTTATCGATCTTATCGATCACAGCGATGTCGTGTCCATGGGCGGCTTTATCGGCAAGACTGTGGATGGACTCGAAACGACATATGAGCGTGGAGGCTCAGACAGGACTGCTGTTGATATTGCAATTCTACTCCATGATCATTATGATGTCAAGATCGACTTTGAAAAGGATAGCGCAGTCTTAAGTGCAGATCCGAGGATCGTGAAGGAGGAGTTAGAATACATACAACATCTATCATACAATGAAGCCAAGCTTGCAGGCATGTTTGGTATGAAAATCCTCGACCCCATTGCGATAAAAGAGATAGATGACAACAACCTTGACATTCCTATTGTTATCACAGATATGGTCAAGCCAAACGGCAATATCACCATGATCAAAAAGAAGCCGCCAGTTTTAGAGCAGGCCAATCCGATAAAAATAGTGACCGGCAAGAGAAACTGTGCGATGGTGAGGATAGAGAGCACAGCATCCTCACATCTTGTGGCATCGCTCCAACTTGACAGACAATACCACGATTTTGTGAAATTGTCGCCCTATCTGATCGATGATACTGAGATGACCCGTCTGCTGTTCCTTGACGCAGACTATGTCAGAAGGCATGAGAGGTATATCCGCGCCTATTGCCCTAAGACTGAGATAGTCTATGGTAGAGGGGTAGTTACGCTCATTGGTGATGAGATGTGGCGCGTACCCAAGATCGCATCGACTGCCAGCAGCACAGTAAGTGAACATGACCTCAACATCCTCAACCTTGACGCACAAGAGGAAACTTCAAGGATCCTAATAGTAGTCGAGGACAAGGAGACGAACGTTGCAGATGCAGTCAGAGCTATACATTCTACAAGGATGAAGATCCACGGGTTGAAATGACACAAGGGAAAATATGGCTCAATGGATCGCTTGTCGATTGGGATAATGCTAAGATTCATGTATTAACGCACGGGTTGCACTATGCAACAGGTATCTTTGAAGGTGTCCGCTGCTACAAGACCGTGAACGGCAGCGCAATATTCCGATTAAGCGATCACATGCAGCGGTTGATGGACAGTGCAAGGATTTACTTTATGGATCTTAGATACACCAAGCAGCAGCTGGAAAGAGCTGTGATTGAAACTGTCAAGGCTAATGGCATGGAAGAGTGTTACATCCGGCCAATTGCATACTATGGCTATGGCAAGATGGGAGTCAATCCCCTGCCAAACAAAGTGTCAGTCGCCATAGCGGCCTGGAAGTGGGACGAGTACCTGAAAAGGAGCGATGGGGAAGACAAGGGCATACGCATAATGGTGTCGTCGTGGATAAGGATCGACAATAGGGCGATGCCAATGCGCGCCAAGGCAACTGCTAACTATGCCAATTCAGTGCTTGCAAGGGTAGAAGCTATCAAGGCTGGCTTTGATGAGGCGATAATGCTAAATTCAGCCGGGACAGTAGTCGAGGCAAGCGCCGAGAACATATTCGTAGTAAAAGACAACGTCCTTGCCACTCCTCCTACTACCTCTGGTGCACTCGAAGGTGTAACAAGAAGCAGCATATTGGCAATTGCCAAAGAAAATGGCATCAAATATGAAGTGCGCAACATTTCACGAGACGAGCTCTACACTGCCACTGAGGTGTTCCTGACAGGCACAGCTGCAGAGGTCAAACCCGTAGCTGAGATTGATAATCGAACAATAGGTGACGGCAGTACGGGCAAGAGGACAAAACAACTAAGATTGCTGTTCGATGCAGTAGTTCACGGCAGGGACAGAAAATTCAGCAAGATGTGGCTCACACCAATCAACTGAGCAAGGTCCCCTATTATTGTAAAATGTATTGCAAGATGCACAGGTAATGCGCCAGCCAGATACAAGCCAATAGTACGCACATTCAACTTCTTGACAAAATACATAGCGACAAGCGGTGAAACAAAAATTCCGCCATGTATTACACCATTTACCAGTAGTGGGTGGTAATTATAGGCAAGATAGAATGCGCTAGTGGCTCCACCTACAGCCCCCGCAAACAAAAATATCAGCATATTATACCACCTCGCTTCACAATTTCTTTTTCAATAACTTTTGATATCGCAGCAAGCCTATTTTTCACCTCTTTTTCATTGTCGCCGCGTGATATCATCTGTATCTTTATCTGCGGCGTCTTTTTCCTGTAGTATCCGCGTGGATGAGTCTTGAGATAGATCATGTTCTTGGGATGAGATTTGACTATTTCTATCAACACTGGAGCGATCATGGCCTCAGTGAGACCTCTTGTATTATAGTTGAGCTCCTCCGCAACAAACTTACCTACGCTCTTCTTTATCCGTTGGAGGATGTGCTCTTTGAATATTGTTTTCATCTCCGACGGTACGCCGGGCAGACAAAAGATCGATATACTATCGGCCTGCTCCATGATTGCAGGCGCGCTCCCTACAGGATTCTGGATTGGTGTGGAACCCTCCGGTATACAGGCCATCTTTAGCCGCGACTCAGTCAGCTCATAGTGAAGCTTGTGCCTTGCATAGCTTTTCTTGAGCATTTCAACGGCTCTGCTATCTAGCACAACTTTTTTGCCAAGTGCTGCCGCCAAGCCTTCAAAAGTTATATCATCATAGGTCGCGCCAAGGCCCCCTGTCGTTATCAAGATGTTGGGCTTTCTTGCAAGCGATTCTCTTGCTGCAGACGAAATTTCACTGAGATCATCGCGTACAACTGTCACTCTTCTTACAACACCTCCAACATTTGTAATCTCGCTGCAAAGCCAATACGCGTTGGTGTTGAGCGTGATCCCTGATAGAAGCTCGGTGCCTATGCAGAGAATTTCAACGATCATGCCTTGAAGATCCTGCTCAACATAATTAGCTCAGGCCCACTTGTGAGGTTGCCTACAACGACTGACTTCATGTTTGCTACGATGCCTGATGACAGAAAGGGTACGCCGCCATTCACTGTTACTGGCTCTGCCGGTACTTGCAATATTTCTGAAATTTCCTTTACCTCGTCCTCTGTGGCCTTGGGGTGTATGCCTGCACCGCCATTAGTGGCGACGATCATTGATCCTGCCTGAACAAAGCCCCCTACAGTCATAGAGTTGGTTAGGACACCGAGTACATCCTGCACCTGACGGTCGGTCTCTCCCTTAAAGAGCGGTGATACTATTGCACCATTATCGTTTGTTGCAATTAGATTGCCTATCGCAGTGAACTTGCTTTTCACACGCTCAACATTGAGGTGACTTGATCGCTTCAGCATCTGGACTTCCTCATCCGATGCTATTGGGGGCAGCAGCATACCATTATTGTTCATGACCGTCATAGGGCCAAGAAGCCGGGTTCCCGCTATAGAAGTATACACTTCACTTACCTGTAGGTAGTCGGCAAGCTTTTCTGTCTTTGTCTCGGCAAAACCGTACGGTACTAAGATAATGCTGTCATTTGCCTTGACAAATATGCCGATATTGGGGCTCTTGTATACTGTATAGCGATATATCGCCAATATGTATATAGAAAACTCGGAAAATAAAGGATATGAACCTAGCGCTAGCGATTGATCAATTCTCTCTAAAATTATAGTTTATCATATCAAAAACTAGCTTCCAAGCTTTTGGCTTCATCATGAATTTTTTTAATGCTCCTATAGTATTACCATCCCGACTTGTTTACGTAACCGTCAACTATCTAGTCAATATACAATGCGTCACTACAAACAAACCTTCATTTTTCTAGTTTTATATTATCGTAATAAACGAGTGATGATCTTAATCA
>JAICVG010000210.1 GCA_025935445.1 Nitrososphaera sp.
AATGAATGATAGAGTAATAGTGGGATTAACTCCTAACCCCCGCATGGACTATGAGCATTAAACTCTTCGTCTAAATAGTAGTATTGACGGCATTTTGGGCAGTAAGTCACCGAATCAACTTGAGAAGCGGCTTGTCTTGTATCACGGTCTTGAGTAATGCCATTATTTGCTTTTTCAGTCGCCCCTATTGAGTTGATGATGATGCCGTATCTATTAGGTACAACCTATAGTGTATAGATGAACTATCCTCACCCAGTTAACAGCCTTCAAAAAACGTCATCTTAAGTTACCAGGACTTAATAAAACATTTAATCTTGGCATGCATTACTTATCCTGTATATGCCTATAGTAACAGTGGCAACGTATAGCGGAAGAACCCAGGCTGAAAAGGATCGATTGGCAGAGGCAATAACCGATGACTTGATAAGAATATGGAAGGTGCAGAAAAAAGATGTCATTGTACTCTTTCAGGAAGCATCTCATGGGAACTGGTACGCATCAGGTGTTCGTTTATAGTATCCGAGAGAGATAGTTAAGTTATTACGAGTCTATTTTTACTCAGGACCAACAACTTTGCACTATTCCTTTAGAACAACCATTGGTTCAACACTACCAAAACCCTGGTAATAACCCGAATTTTAGTAATCTTTTAATAAGATTGAGCGACAAAATTAATAGTTGTCTCTTGCCGAAGCAATAGCAGCTCTCAAGGCTGGCAGGTTTGTACTCGTTCATGACGACAAAGCGCGTGAGAACGAGATCGATATGGTAATCGCTGCGGAGCATATCAAGCCGTATCACATTGCAACGATGAGAAAAGACGCTGGGGGACTTGTGTGCCTTGCAATCGCAAACGAGATTACACGCAAGCTAGGACTAGTCTATATGCACGACATCATAGCAGATATGGGCAAGGTAAACCCGGTGTTTTCAAAATTGACAGAGGGCAGAACGAACTACGGGGATAAGCCGTCATTTTCAATACCAGTCAACCATCGCTCGACCTACACCGGCATCACCGATCAGGACAGGGCACTTACTATATTCAAGATGGCAGAAGTGTGCAAGAACATTGACAATGGCGGCATAGAACAATTTGCCAGGAACTTTCGTGCGCCCGGCCATGTGCCGATACTTATAGCATCAAAGCATCTACTACACGACAGGATGGGTCACACTGAGCTATGCGTTTATCTGACACAGCTTGCAGACCTTATACCGGCAGTAGCCATTTGTGAGATGATGGACTCAATGACACATAGGTCACTCTCAATTGACGCTGGGCAAAAATATGCCGCAAAATTTGGTATCCCTTTAATTGATGCAAGCGAACTTAAAGCTAATGCCAGGGTGGCATAACCAACAATTGATTTATCTTGCAATAGTAGTTTCCGAGTTCAACAGCGAGATAACATTCAAGATGCTAGAAGGCGCAAGAGATCATGCAGCCAATGTAAGCGCTGAGGTAAGCTATATCTTGTATGTGCCTGGCAGCTTTGACATGCCGCTTGCAGTTGAGCGATTGTTGAGAAAGAAAAATGTGGACGCCGTAGTCACGCTTGGCGCTGTGATAAAAGGGGACACCCGGCACGATGACATCGTAGCTGAAAATGCGGCACGACTGATAGCTGATCTATCGCTAAAGTATGGCAAGCCGGTGACACTTGGCGTAGCGGGGCCTGGAATGACGATCGAGCAAGCAAGAGCGCGAGCAAAGCTTGTGCCCACTAGAGCAGTCAACGCGGCCGTAAACATGGTTTTGCGGTTGAGAAAGCTACAAAAGGCAGCCGGCGGAGGGATTGTTATAATAAATGATACAGCTTACAATAATTAGGATTGAAGGATACGGCCAATGGACTCTCACCCTTGGAAGTGACAGGGAAGCACAACTTCAGATGCTGCAAGCAAGGATCTATCATGATGTACAAAGACTATTCTCAGAAAGAGATAGCATCGTTTTCTTCAACAGGTTCGATGAATATTTTGCGATAACAAATGGCCTTGATGCTGATGATCATCTACGCATACAGCATGAGCTTACAAAGCTGTATGATAAAATGTTAATGTCGATGACAATTGGCGCCGGCAGGACTGCATTTGAAGCAAACCTGAACGCCTACCGCAAAAGAAAAGAGGGGAGGAGGATGCTTGATGGCAACGCTAGAATATTTGGCAGCGTGCACCCTCAGGCAGACGTAGCCCAAATAATGCATATCGATATTGATAGCTCCGCAAAAGTTGGTAATAGGCTATCGCCTTATGAACTGACAGTACTTGTCATGAAAATCTACAGCAGGCTTGCAGAAGAGTTCCTAAAGCACAATTCGCTTGCGTTCTTTCTTGGCGGCGACAATATCATGGTAATTTCTAATGGCATGACAAAAGAGCGGGCTGACGAAGTGCTAAAGAGTGTGACGGCCGGCAATGATATCAAGCTCAACTGCGGTATAGGGATTGGCAAGACAGGCAGAAGAGCAGCAGAAGCCGCGACAAAGGCACTTGACACAATTAGAGACCTGCGCGAGGAAGGAAAAATCCAAACAATATATGAAATACAATGTCCCTAGCAATAACAAACGCCAGCCTTCTTTTGGGCAGAGAGCTTGAATATGTTGAGCGGGGCTACATTGAGATTAAAAGTGGCAAGATAAGTAGCACCTCTGCTGGTAATTACAAGGGCTCTGGCAAAAAGCTGGATGCAAAGGGATTCATAGTCATACCAGGATTTATCAATGCGCACACGCACATTGCTGATTCAATAGGAAAAGATATTGCCACTGGGCAGCGGCTTGATGCACGAGTGCATCCTGTGTTTGGTGCTAAAAGTAAGATTCTGCAAAAGAGCCTGCCAGACCATCTAAAGACCTTCATCAGAAATTCTGCAATTTTAATGATGAAAAAGGGAATAGTTGCATTTGCAGACTTTCGCGAAGATGGACTGGAGGGGATAAGGCTCCTAAAAGATGCAGTTGGTGGTCTGCCGATAAAATGCGTAACGCTTGGGAGGGTAAATTATTACACCACCCCAACAGATGCGGCCGGCCTGCCGCCTGAAAAAGGAGAGCAGGCTAAACAGGTAGTTGAGCTTGCAGATGGACTTGGATTAAGCGGCGCAAATGAAAACACTGATGCTGCTCTTGCACAATACAGGCAGCTAGCAGGAAAAAAATTGATCGCAATACATGCCGCTGAGTCAAAAGAGACAGTCAAATTTGCAAAGGCACACACTGGCAGGAGTGAAGTAGACAGGATAATGGAACATCTAAAGCCTGACTTTGTTGTACATATGACAAATGCAACAGAAAACGAAATGTCGCTTGTTGCAAAAAGTGGGACCGGTGTCGTAATTTGCCCTAGGGCAAATGGTGTGCTCGGCGCAGGCATCCCAAAGGTTGCCCAGATGCTCAGACAAGACTGTCTTGTAGCCATTGGAACGGACAACGTTATGTTAAATTCTCCAGACATTCTGAGAGAATTGGATTATACCTGGAAGGTATCAAGGGCGACTGAAGGTGAGATGTTAAGACCACAAGAACTCTTGAAGATGTCGACTATAAATGCGGCGCAAATTTTAAGACTCAATACTGGGTGCATAGAGGCCGGCCGCGCCGCAGATCTAGTATTCATTGACAAAAAACATGCCGACCTCTATCCAATGCATGACCCATATGCTGCAATCGTTCACAGGGTGAGTCAAAGCTCTATCAGAGCAGTCATGATCAATGGACTGTTTGTAGATTGAAGGTAATAATCAACAGTGCAATGACAGTTGACGGTAAGATCGCCACATCAAGCGGAGATTCAAAAA
>JAICVG010000190.1 GCA_025935445.1 Nitrososphaera sp.
GTCACATACAATGCGAATTGGAGGCAGTCGTGGATTGTCAGCCGTACCTTCTAATGTGAATACCCCAGTAACGGCTCCTGCAACCTCATCAAATCCTGTTCGATTTGACCATGGGCCGGTCTCGCCGTGCAGTACTACCTTTGCGTGGATTAGGCCTGGATGCATTGAACATAACTCATCTGCTGTTAGTCCAAAACGCTCTTGGTATCCGGGGCGTCGATTCGAAAAGAATACGTCCGCATCATTCAACAACTGATTCATTTTTTCTAGATCTCTCTTTTCATGTAAATCTAGGATGCTTGACCTCATACCGACATGAGACGTCCAGTAGAAAGGATCTAATTCCCAGTCGAGGGGCTGCCAGATGTTTAGGACATCTGCTCCGAAAAGGGCCAGGTCTCTACCAATACCTGATCCGGCGATCACATGGCCCATCCCTAGGGCTCGCACTCCATCCAGAGGAGTCCTACCTCCAGACTTGAAGGGTACCGGGTCGCTCTCGCCTATCTTCTCCAGCCTGATCAGAGGATCACTTGAGAGTACCTCTGTGTATTGAGGTTCTCTCATAAATTCTTCAGTTGTACGAAGCATCGCAAAGGGTAGACCTGCTTCCGCGGCGGCCGTTTCAAGTTCATCGGCGCGCCACTGTAACATTGCATTTTGAACGGCACTGACGCTATCGTCACATCTTAGTAAGGTGGTTGCACGAGCTCGCAGCTTAGGATAAACGTTGCAAGGCATTACCCAACGTCCATCGCGTGTCTTATTCCACAAAGTCATAGGCGCATAATGAAGGAAAGGATTTAGCGGGTCAGAAGCAAATGAAGGGGGTCGACCATTAATCAGCTCCCATTTAAGTTCGAAGAATGCTGCAAACCGCCGCAGCGCCTTACGTACATCGACATGAATATCTTGTCCTTCCCCACTTCTGAATTTCCAGATGCCAGCTGCTGCTACAGCCTTCGCTGCCAAAGTGACCGCTGCCATTGATCCGAATCTAAGGCAGCTTGGCACGATCGGATCCTTCCCATAAAACGTGATCTTTCCTCCACTTTCAGCGGTTGAGAGTCCGACACCGCTTAGTACCCTATCTAAAAGAGCGTTTAATTCAAATTCAGAGGAACGGACCGGGGTGTTAAGATTTGATGTGAGTGTTCCAGTCAAATTACTCAATCGACCAGTTGTATTAGTCATTACACTATGACATAGTCAACGTTGTAATAAAATTTCTCTGTAACTTCAGATCAAGTCGACATCCCTGAAGTTGGTCTCTCCTGAGAATTCAAAATAACTAGACCTCAATTGATAAATATCCAATTATTAATCCCATGTCAATTTTATTATCTAACTTAGTTACAGAGGAAGAGTAAACAACCTCAGCTCTACTGTGTATGGTGTTTCTTCCACACGAAAAGACATTATTAGAGTATTTACATATTTACATATTTTAATACTAATTTATTTTTAAATTGTTAAGTAACCAATTTGTAACTACATTACCGGATCGTAAGTACCCGAGTTATATAATTGCAATACAAAATGTATAGTATGGAAACTACATCTAAAAGAAAAGTAGATGAGCCCAGGAGCAGACCTTTATGAGCAAAGTTGGCACTAGAGACATCCCGCCACTGAACTGGGATGTGCTCGTAACGCCCGGCATACCCATAGTCAGCAGCGATATGCCTCCGGGCGTAAAAGAGGTGTATTTTCAGGCGATGGCGTCAACCCTCATCTATGGCAAGCGAGACGCAGTTTTAGTCGACTCCTTTATGACCGTCAAGCAGGCTGATGCCCTAGCAGATTGGGTCGCTGCAAGTGGCAAGAACCTGACAACTATCTATATTACACATGGCCATGGAGATCATTGGTTTGGAATCGGAAATATTCTGGAACGCTTTCCAAATGCTAGAGCAGTAGCGACGCCTGACGTTGTGAAAGTCATGCGTCAGCATGCCTCCCCAGAGGTCCTAGAGAAGGTTTGGAAGGCGGCGTTTCCTGGTCAGATCTCGGAGCGGCTTGTGATCGCCGAGGAACTCTACGGAAATGTAATTGAACTCGAGGGGCATGAATTGATCGCAGTGGAACTCGGCCATACCGACACCGACTACACGACCTGCTTAAATGTCCCTTCTATCGGTCTAGTGGTTGCTGGAGATGCTGCCTACAACGATGTTCACCTCTACCTAGTTGAGTCAAATGCGAAGAGTCGCCAGGAATGGATCACTGCACTCGACAAAATCGAGTCGCTCAATCCACATACAGTTATCGCCTCACATAAGCGACCTGATAATGAGGACAATCCCCGTATCATCGAGGAGACCCGCCAGTACATACGCGATTTCGACCGAATGGCCGTAATGACGATAACCGCACAGGAGCTCTACGAGAACATGCTGGAGCTCTATCCGAATCGAGTCAATCCGGGATGGGCACTTTGGAGTTCTGCGCGAGCAGTCAAACAGTAAATTGGGAGTTGGTAATGAATGACTAAAGCAAAATCAGAAATCATAAAACTTACTTTGGTGGCAAGTTAAAACTACTGACTTGCAAAAGTCACCGACTAACAATCAAAATTTATGCCGGTAACATTTGTTGCAAGTGACTAAAGAATTGCTATGGTATGTTCGACAGTATCACCTATTTAGCAGTATATGATTAAGGGCACGGGCCAGGTTTTAATATTTCTTATTAGTATAGATTTTATGAAGTCTGTTCAAATTAGTGAATACGGTAGTAGTGATGTAATTAAGATCGAAGAAAACTCACCAATGCCAAGCCCATCGACAGGTAAAATCCAAGCCAAGATTATAGCAGCTGGTGTAAATCCAGTAGATTGGAAAATCCGTGAAGGGCATTTCCGCGAAATGATGCCGCTTCAATTCCCAGCAACGTTAGGGATTGATTTTTCAGGTGTTGTTGAACAGATAGGAGAAGTAAACAGCGATGCACCTTTGGATTTCAAGCAAGGTGATGAAGTATATGGTCAAGCATCGATCTCGAGTGGTGGCTCAGGCGCGTTTGCAGAGTTGGCTTTGGCAAACAAGGATAGTATTGCAGATAAGCCAAAATCGCTGAGTCATTTACAGGCCGCAGGTTTACCACTTGTTGGTGTCAGCGCTTGGCAAGCACTTGTAGAAAATATTGGGTTATCAAAGGATCAAAAAATTCTAATACATGGCGGAGCAGGCGGAATAGGATCTATGGCCATACAGCTTGCAAAGCATTTAGGTGCATATGTAGGAACAACGGTAAGTATTAATGATAAACAATTTGTTCAAGAATTGGGAGCAGATCAAATAATAGATTACAAAAAAGAGAATTTTGAAGAAATAGTACATGACTATGATGCAGTCTTTGATACTGTGGGTGGCGAAACGTACAAAAGATCTTTTCGAGCCTTAGCGAAAGGTAGCGGCATAATTGTTTCTATGCTAGAGCAACCAAATTCCGAACTAATGAGCCAATATGGGATTAAAGCGGTATTTCTATTTTCTCAGGTAAATAGACAACGGTTGACAAAATTGGCACAGTGGGTAGACCAAAATAATATCAAAGTGAATATAGACAAGACATTTCCACTCGACGAGGCTGATAAAGCGCTTGATTACCAAAAAGATGTACATCCAAGAGGCAAAGTAGTCTTAACTGTAGCATCATAAGAATAAGCTAGATTATGCGTAAGTAGCCGATAAACAAGCTACCAACCATTCCTATTTGAGAAGGTACCAGTGATTATATTCATATGAACATGGATGTAGAAAAAAGATTGTTTACCTTCCATCACCTTGTTGCACTAGACCTAATTGTTAGATATGGACTTGTCAACTTATATAATTACTATTCTTAATGTAGTCATAACAAGTGAGTGATTTGTGAATAATGGATAATCTCCATGAAAGAGAGAATGGAATGCCCTCAAAGAAATTACAGAACCGAGTAGCCGTCATTACGGGAGCGACCAGCGGTATGGCACTTGCTACCGCTAAATTATTCATCGAGGAAGGTGCATACGTCTTTATCACTGGCCGCCGCCAAGAAA
>JAICVG010000245.1 GCA_025935445.1 Nitrososphaera sp.
GCATTGCAAAGGTTACAGACGAAGACGCGCTCCTGATGTGTTGAGGATTCATGAGAAACAAGAAATGGTCTTTCTTCTTGGGCTCTTGGCGGGATTTGGGGCATATTGATCTGAAATCTTCGTACGACGTTTGATGCGTCAACTGTAGGCGCGCTGCTGTAGTGATAGTTGTAGGGGTCTGGTACTGCGTCTCTCTTATAATTGGTCTTTACCGCCTCTTCTGAGATCTTTAACCATACCACCTTGCCGTCCCACCCTTCAACCCTGTGAAGAGGAATGTAGTACCGATGTACATTGATAAGTCCTTTTTTTACGACTATGAAGTTGCGGCTTACTGCTTCAATGTCTCCTTTGTCTTGGTCGTCGCTAGTATGTACTGATTCGCTGATAAGGTCAGTCCAACTTGAACGCTCCTTTGGCACATTGAAGGTACGCTCAAAAACTATTTAGCAATTCTAATTGTGAGCAAGACTGCATCTGCCAAAATTTTTAGACGTGCAAATTTGTTTGGTTTGTTTTATTTTCGATATTTTAAGAACTGCTAGAATTCTTGGGCAGTCCTTTAATCCTGTTCCTACTATAAAATGCAATATTTTGTATTGGTGCTAGCGAGAGTTAGGTTTGAAATTTTTGCTTTTATACTCGATGATTTCTGAGTGCAGAAGGATATGTAAGTCGCTTATTTGTGTGTTTATAGAATAAACATGCATTCCATCATGATGACATGCTAATACGAAGTACGAGCTCCGACACCTTGGATATATCGTTGATTCCAAATGTTAATAAATAAACACGAGAATGTGCTTTTGTTGTAGACACTAATAGCAACGGCACTAACTTCATTACAAATAAGGTTCTTGGTAAGTTCATGCACGCGTCTAATCAGCCGCCCAAACGACCAAATGGGAAAACACTGATATTCATATGGGTGCCGGCTTCTGCCTTTTCTGCGCAAGTGAGCGATCGGTTATTGTGAGCGAGGTTAGCAATTTTGTCAGCTGGCAAGGACTTATAGGGACTGCAAGTGCTGGCCACGATGAGAAAAAGCTTAACATTCCAACTGTGAATTTTGCGACAGCAAAGTACACAAGCGATTATGTAGAGTTTGTTGGGCGTGAAACTGCGAAGAGGAACTTTGAGCCATTGCAAGAACGTGATGAAAGAGACTATGAAATTCTAGACACCTTTAACCCAGATCGGATAATTCCTTTCCTTCTGATCGACGGCCAGTTTATGCAAGTGGGCTCCGGCTACACTCCACAACTTCTGGAAGGCATGAATCATGCAAAGGTCAAAGAAGAGGTTCAAAATCCTGCATCAATATTAGGCAAGCCATAAAAACACAAGCAGACAGCATTACTGCGCTTATCTGCAAGAGCATAAATGGCAAGGCAGAGGTATATGCAACATAGAAGACGTAAAGTCTTTGGCTGACAAGATTTGATTTGATCTAATCTTCAGCTGTTGCCATTGCCTGCTCTTTCAGCGGCGTTATCCTAGCAATTGTTGGTCTGCCGATCTTGCTTGCTGCCATCTTAAACCCATCCTGTGCAAGTTCAAGATTGGGAGCGGTGACGTATGCTTCAAAGATGACTTGACCTGATCTGACCCTTGCGGCAAGACCAGTTGACTTACCAAAAGCCCTCCTCATTCCCTCCTGTAATCGGTCTGCGCCTGCAGTTGCAATCATTTTGTTCTCTCTGAGGAGCACGTGGGGGTATACTCGCAACATAGAAAAGAAGCTTGTCTCCCCCGCTTGTGCCATCCTTTTGTTTGCTGCAAGCCTGGCGGCTTCTAGGGCGTTGTGCCGTATCTGGAGCTTCTCTGTCGCTATAAGTTCGATCTTGTAATCATAATTGTTTCCTGCGAGCCCAGATGAAAACCTAGCGATTTTCATCTGCGGCTTGCCAGCTATGTATTCTCGCCTTACATACGGCATACCACGAGTTTCTCGATAATTAACACCCTTCATGTCTCAATGCACCAAATCTTAGGTAATGATCAATTTTGGTGATTTGCTCTGATTTAATCGTTATGTCATGCTCCTACCAGTTTAGTTAATTAATCACCTTTACAAGATAGCTTTGATGTCATCCTCTCCGCCTGCAACGAGCCCCCGACCGTTGTCTGAGAAGATAAGTGAACCGGTAGCCGCCGCAGCAGAAGTACAACCCTCGATAGTAGAGGGGTACTTGGCAAGCAATCGCAAGATAGTGGTTGATGAAACTCGCTTCCAGGATGAACTGCGTTCCAAAGGTTTTGGAGAGAGAGAAAATGCTGAATTCATCCTTAAGCCATACGAGGCTTTATATCTATTTCACACAAAACGTCTAAAGCTCAAGAACAAGCCGGCCATAGGCTTCAACTCGCTCTTTGAACTACTACTAAAACACAACAGAAACATTATGAGCGAGTTTCTTGTTTATCGCGACCTGCGAAGCAGGGGGTATGTGGCGAAGGAAGGCTTTGGCTTTGGCTACGACTTTCGGGTATATGAACGAGGTGATTACGAGAAAAAGCCTGCAAAGTACGTCGTCTTTGGTATAAATGAGGGCACGAACACTACAGCCAAAGAATTTGCTTCGGCTGTCAGCCAAATACAAAAGATGGGCAAGGAAGCAGTCGTCGCAGTAATAGAGAGGAGAGGCGAAGTGATATATTACAAGGCATCAACAATACACTTTACGGACAATAACAATTACAACAGCAATCCGGTAGCAAAAATAATCGATAAAAAACTTGACTGAATATATACAGATTAGATGTGACAACATCAGCTTGATATTCAAAGAAATTTTCTGCTCTGACTGCAAGATGGTACTTGCGAGATACTCCACAAAATACTTTACAGACCTTAACATAAACGTGCTTGTACGATCACATTTTTCTACGCACATTAAGAAGGGTCATTCCATGGAAATGAGGCTTGTAGAAACAGAGGAGAGTGATACCAAACAGATTAATAATCATAACAATAACTTGTAAGCGATTTTTATTCCGAAGAGCAATAACCATGCACGCGAGAGCCCAGTCTCTGCAACGGAATTATCAAGCTTGACCGCAGCATATGTTTCGTAGGTATCCTCAACAATAGAGGCGAAGTCATTGAAGGTGGATTCAAGCAAGGGATCGAACCACTACTAGATGGGACTGATGAGCAGTAGATGTACATCCACTCATCAACGAACCTCACAATGATGCAATCCTACAGCGATAGGGTTAGAATGGTGCGCTACAGCCTAACTGAGCATGAAAACGTTATACTCATGACTTTTCCTCTTAGAGACGGTATATTCTGCCTTTCTGCGATGCCCAAGGCTTATATGAATAAAATCGGTGACAAAGTAATGAAAGTACTCAAGAGTAAGAGCAGTAGCAATA
>JAICVG010000016.1 GCA_025935445.1 Nitrososphaera sp.
TATGCGCATAGATGATACCTTTATCTCTAATGCTTTTAGCCTATCAGACAGAAACCATGACATCGATGAGCTATCTCCTCAAGAAGAGAAATTTCCCAAGCTGATTGATTCATTGATCCCAGCACCAGCTTTGGCGCATTTATAGGCAAGCTAGGTGGTGATGTTTTGATAAAGGCGATTGACAAACCCCTCGGTCAAGCACCAAATTGGGGAGGAAGAATGTATCCGTTATGCCAGTTCACCTTGAGACTGGGTGCTGCAGTATAGAGCTTGGTGCAGCGTCGAGTCCTCGTTATGACTTAAAACGCTTTGGCGTTCTTGAAGCTTTTGGCTCTCTCAGATAGTGCGACTTAATAATATAGTTCTTGGCACAGTTAACCGAAAAATCGCACCTCGCCTGAGGGTTGTTTATGACCAAATGCCTAAACCAAAATATGTGGCAGCTATGGGATCCTGCGCTATTACTGGAGGGTTGTACTTTGACTCATACAATGTTCTGCCAGGAGTAGATAATATACTGCTAGCTGATGTTTATGTTCCTGGTTGCCCTCCTCGCCCCGAAACACATCCAGGCAATAATGTCTTGCAAGAGATGATAAAGCGAAGCACCTTGAAGAAAGTGTAGAAATTAGTTTCCTTTATGGCACGTGCACCGGCATTTGACCCTCTCCAAGTCAAATGAGCAATCATGATCGGGCCCACATACATTGCTGTCTACAGGCCAATCGCCAGGACAGTCGCTGTGGCGATTACGCTTACAAAAGTATGTCAGCATCCTACTAGAATGGGCTTACAGAAGATTTAATGTTTTAGATCATAACTGGATGTTAAACAGCTGAGGTGCATAGATTGAGCCCTCGCGCACTCGCTTGACCCTTGCAACCGACAAATAATGTGGCCAGAGTGTCACCATTACAGATCCTTCAGGGACCCCTTCAGGAACTTCGATAACTTCAATGTCATTTTCATTCACTCCATACTCGCTCAGCCTCTCCTTTGCGAGCTGAATATGGCCTGCGGGCATACCACTACTATAGACATAAACCTTGCCGCTGTACTCGATTCTATCTGCCATCTCCAAGGGCAGGTTACAATTGTCTATCAAAAAAACGTATCTCAGTCAGAGCCTGCATCACCAAATATCAACTTCATTTCATCAAATGTAAGTTTTTTACCAGTAGTCATCTTTTTGAGTGCCATTTCTTTCAAGGCGTTACGGCGCTCCTGATACTCCTTGTCGCGCTTTGCGCGCTCTTGTATTGCTTCCTGCCGTGCTGCTCGCTTCTCTCCCATCTCCTTCTGCTTCTTATGTCGATATTCTGAGGCCTGCATGCGCGACTTTTTGAAAGCAATGGCGTTCAGTTGAGTCTCTATCATTTCCAGCTTGGCAGCAGCTTCTCTCACTGTGTGAATTACCTGCCTACGCTCCTCATAAAGGCCTTCCCGGAGGTTTATTAGGTTGTCGAGGCTTTCCTTTAGCTTGCCTATTTTGGGACCGTACTCCTCTTTCAGCTTAAAAATCCTTTTGACGTGATCCTTTAGCTGGTCATACTGTGCTGAAATAGTGCGATACTGATCTTCTTTCTTATGAATCATTTTCAGTGTATGCAGCTTAGTTGCAATTTCCTTGGACCGGGCAACAAGTTTGCGCTCTTCGTCCTTGGAAAGTTTCTTAGTCTGGATGTCTCTCTCTATCTGCTCAAGTGCTTTCTGAAGGTTGTACATGTCGCTCCGCTCCTTTCTCAACTTAGCTGCTACAGGGCCAACTTTGTCATCTAGGCTCTTCATCTGGTTCTTGGCCTCCATGAGGCTCTCTCGTAGCTCTACAAATTTTGGATATTCAATGTCCTTTTCCTCGTTAACCTGCTTTAACTTGGAGCGAAAATCATCAAGCTGGGCTCTCTCTTCATCTATCTGCTTCTTGATGTTGTCAAGCTTGTTGTTTATCTCGTCTATCCTCTTGTCACCTGTCTTTTGCTCTTCTTGAACAGCCCTCTTAAATTCCAGCAAAGTCTTGCGGTTAGGATCTAAGTCGTCGTCGCCAGAATTGCTATTTGTGGCTGTTGCTGTCAATGTAGCACTGCCACCACTTTCACTGTCTCGTACCACGTCGCTTACGGAGTGTAATAACATCAAAAATATATTTTTTGTCATTCTGTGGCTCTGTGTAAACGTAATCAGTATTCATTTAGCATTACTTACCCTATACAACTGCAGATTGTCCTACATCTTTATAAGAGTAGAATACGTAGTGTACGCTAGCGATGGATGATTTTGAAAAGAATTTTCCAGGCTTTGACTGGAAAAATACTCCTGCCTATAAGCATCCAGGCGGAAAGGACTGCCCATGTCCCAAGCATGAATACATTAGAGAACAGATTAATGTCGCCAAGACAATGAGCGAAAATAACAAAGAGACCTCGCCGGAGTTCCGCCAGAAGGCTCAGGTGACCCTTAAGTTCTGTCCTGACCACTATAAAGTTTACTTCAACGAAGTGATTCCATCTATGCCTCTCAAGTACCGCCTCATGACAAAGGTGGCGGTCAGGCTGGGGGCAATATCGATACAAAGGCTAACCTACATGCAGTCTGACCAGTGCTTTTACTGCAAGTTTGGCTCAGGCGGCTTTGACAAGAAAGCGGAGCTTCCGCCAATCTAGAGACCGATCAAATTTCGGGAATCTAGCAGCATGTTCCTGAGCGTTGTCTTGCTGCTAGATGAAAATCCAGCTGACAGAACGTTACGGATGACTATTGAGAGATATGGGAATTCCCTACCTGCCTCTGACATGTAGCCGTCATGGAACGACTTGGCGATTTCGCCGTACCTGTCCAGGTCCATTACACTTGCAAGGAACGATCCTATATCCATGCTTTTTGAGTAGTGCGAATTAGTTTTTCTCATAAAGCCCAGATCAGTTCTTATGACAGACTCGCTCCTTGCAAGGTAGTTTTGTGCCTTGTTGTCTACGAACGTATAACCGGCCCTATGAGCTTTGCCTGTAATGGACCCTGCCTTGTATGCAAGCATAACGTTGCCACCAGAAGCAAGTGCCCTGTAAATGTCTCCACCCTCAATATATTCCTCTATTAGGTATGTATCAGACATCGAAAGCAGCATCGGCGTAGATATTCCGATCTTTTTTAGGTTCTTTCTCATCTCGTAACCTTCATTTCTAATTATTTCGCTAAACGTAAGTGGAGCAGACGGGTGGAAGAGCAGCATCGAAATAAGCGAGTAAGCGTAGATTATGAGAAACTCGTGAAACTGTTTTGCGGGCTTGTTTCTCTTCACCATGACCTTCTGGCCATTTCGCTCCTCCAGTGACACCTCCCGCTGCCAGTTTACAAAATACAATCAAAGTTCTATTGGCTTAAAGGCATTGATTTACTTTTCAATACATAAAAAAGTAGGTGAGGGACTGTAATAGCACTGATAATGCTACTTCACGAGGGTCATGCTCAGGCAATGCGCTTCTTTACTAATATTAACGCCGACAGCTATGACCTAATCTCGCGACTGGCGACGTTTGGACAGGACATTGCCTGGAAACATGAGATAATAAGGGCAGTCAGGGGCCGTAGCCATATTCTGGAGCTTGCATGCGGAACCGGCATTCTATCGTCAATGTTAGCAGAGAGAGGCAAAAGCGTGGCAGGGATCGACCTCACATTTGAATACCTCCTCATCTTGAAGCGTAAGCTGAAGATGCCCATAGCACAGGGCACAGCTGAAGTCCTGCCCTACAGGGATGAATCCTTTGACGCGATGGTATCCTCGTATCTCGCCAAATACGTCGATGTCCAAAAGGTAATTGACGAATGCTGGAGAGTGCTCAGGCCCGGTGGTATTGTGGTATTTCATGATTTTACTTATCCTAGCGGGCTCATATGCAATCTATGGCACATATATTTTGAATTGCTCAGACTTGCAGGAAGGTTTGTTACATCATGGAAGGTTGTTTTTCGGCAGCTAGATGATGTCATAAAAAAATCAGACTGGGTTGATCAGACAATATATGCCCTTAAGAATAGAAAATTTCAGAATGTCAATTGCAGATGCTACACGGCCCGTACCTCTACTATCGTCTCTGCTGAAAAGCCATGAGTGCAGAGAACGATACGCGCATAAATGAATGGTTTGTGCCCAAGTTTGGGCCTACAAGATTTCGCGTCTTTGTTGGCTTGCTGTTTCTGCCCTATACCGGCATGTGTGTTTCATTTGCCATTATTGGCTCAATGCTTGCTAGTGAGATAGCATGGGACAGAGTCGGCGCTATTGCATTGATTTACACACTTGCACTCGGAATTTCCGCTCACGTAGCGGATAGCCTTGGGTCAAAAAAAACCAAACCGTGGGGCAGCTACTTTACTAAAGTGCAGCTATTGACCATCATGGTAGCAACACTTACAGCTGCATATGCGATCGGACTCTATTACATTGTACTCTTTGTTCCACTCCTGGCAGTCATTGCAGTGCTTGAAGGCTTCTTTTTGTTTATGTACAACTATGAAATATGGGGCGGCCTATTCCACAATGACTTTTGGTTCGCAGTATCATGGGGAACTTTGCCGCTGTTGGCGGGATACATCATACAGGCAAATTCAATTAGCGTCCTCGCAATAACGGTGGCAGGCTTGACAGGACTTGCCAGCTATACCGAGATCAGGATGTCTAGACCCTACAAGCAGTTAAAGAAGACAAATGGCAACTCTGCGAGGGCCAGGAGGCTTGAGAATGGCCTCAAGGCTATCAGTTTTGGCACGATAATGCTTGCCCTATCCATGCTTGCGTATAGGATAATCTTTTCATAACACTTCTTCCCTATCCCTCATATTGTGGCAGGTGCGGTTCTGAAAAAATGCGACTTTGGAAGCTACATGATGCAAAACATTTTTGAACTTGAACGAAGATGTGGCATCAAGCTTGGGCTAGCTCAAAAGACTCTGCTGGCAGAGACAGGTACCATAGAACAGGTTCTGAGCATCCTCACAGGCTCTTCAGTAAGGGTCAATATAGTAGAACAAAGAGAAAATGAAAAGACAATTTCTAGAGAGTCTGTAATACTGAATGATGCAGACAGGGTGCTCATAAGAGCGCACAGTAAAATTTTTGTCTGCAATCTGCCTCGAAAGATAGCACGCCAGATAAGACAGAAAAAATTAGGCATTGGAACAATAATCGCTAATTCGCACCTCGAAACATTCAGGAAGATAATTGAGGTCGGATATGACCCAGGGAATAGGTCGGCTTTCAGAAGATATCAGATCATTTACAGGAAAAAGGTTGCCTTCGAGATCAGGGAAGAATTGGTAGGGGTACAAAATAGGAGAAAGTAGGATCTATGTGGGATTCGACCTCATGCCGTTATCACTATCCATCAGACGTCGAGTTTATTTGTTTGGGCATTATATATCAATTATCATCAAGTGATCTATCGTCCCCCTACTTCTCTATTTCAATATTTGATTTATATCCTTGAAATGGATATCCATGCTTGATAGCAAAACAATAACATGAAAACAGGAGAAGACAAAGGCAATAACTTTCGAAAAGGAGGAAGATTCCTTTACGCTGATTATACTCCATTAGAGCAAAACATAGATTTCTTATCTCAACTCAAGGATTTTTCTAGCCTTTCAGATATCATTTTCCAAGCGCACAATGACTTCGAAAATCTTAGATCGGTACTCGCTAACGCAGAGTCTTTGGAATCTGAAATAGTCTCCAAGATAGATCAATTAGGGAGCGCCCTCGTAGATATCTTTGGCAATTTTGGTATCAGGTATAATGAGCGGTTAAGAGAACGATATTCCATTCCAAGCGAAGCTGATCCATTTGTAATAGCAAGTAGTACCCTGAGAAGTAACATTATTCATTCTAGGGAGGTATTTCTCAAACAATCTGATAGTTATCGAAAATACATTTATTCAAGGATTGAAGGGGCTTTGAGTAGTGCATTAGAACCTTTGAATGAATTGATTTCAAAGGGCTATGAAAAATTACCTTACATTATGACATCCAATCTTCAAAAAGGATTGAAGATATCTATTGACGATACATTTGGGGACAGTAGACGCTACAATATTTTGCTGATAAACACATTGCCGCCAAATAGTTTCAGTTTACCCGAGAATAGTCCCTCCCTTTCTTATTCTCTTTCAGTCAGGAGCACAGAAATTGAATTTTGGAACCAAAGAAGAAAGGTATCAGATTTTGGTTTGAAGGATACAATGATACCTGTGGGCTTAAGGACTCCAATAACCAAAAAGCTAAAAAAATCCCTTGATTTTTTGCCAGGAATTGACAAAGAGGCAAAAAGTCAGAGAGAGCCAAAGTTTGTAAATGTTGAAGATTACTATCTGTACTCGGCAAACACCGATGGCAAAGAGAATCTTTTGGTAGTGCTTGTAGATAACCCATCCAAACCAGATGATAATTTGATACAGATCAAATATAGAATATCAGAACTAAATCACCACGATGGTAGGACTGCTGCTGCTACTACTACTACAAATCCTGCAGACGTTTCTGCAAAGCCTAGAACACATTATCTGGAGTATAATAAACTGCCAAGAATTGATTTTACTTCAAGCGAGCAAGGAAAAGTACAAGACATATTGGGAATCAAAGATATAGCTGAAGCTACTGATATTCCAGAGATACTGCTTCTTGGCAGGGCTATTCTTGATAAGATTGAGCTCATACTACATCATGAACCGTCGCAATTAGCATTGTACAGCAAGTTATCTTCAATTAGAGTTGATGATAAAGATGCTCTGGTAGTAGACGAAAGTAAAAGTTCTATAAGCCTAGGCAACAGCAACATCGTAGCATACGATCCAAGCTTGGTGACTATATTTTTAGAAATTACTGCCAAATACTACTCTCCGATTATAAGGAAATTAAAGGAAAAAAGCCCTATGAAAAACGAATTAATATTACGATTTGAAAATGCAGATGGCTCAAGAGAAGAACATTCACTTGGAATTGAGGAACTAAACTTTCTTTTGAAAAGAACGGACGGCGGAAAGAAAATAGCAAGAGCTTTAGAAATATACAATGGTGATAATGATAATAAGAATATGATTACTAGTAGTGATGATACAGCAACTTAACCTAACCTACGGAGCAGCATACAACACTAACAGAAATGACATTTTTGGTAAATTTGAAGCTATTTTTTCTCAATGTACCGCTTGTCACTGCTTGTGCTTATCCGTAATGACATACCTCTATATTCTTCCTGTTACGCCATCAGATCTATTCTCATATATTATTTATATATCTCTACAATATTTGAGGCATCCTTGCTAATCATTGACTATCCTAACTTTTCCCTGCCTCTTTTGGAGGCAAGATCATTTGCCTTTTTTGGTCTTCAGTTGGACATTATTGAAACAAAAAATTGTCTCTATCTATAGTTTATTGTAATAGGCCAGTCATCATGCTAGTTAATATTTTATAACATGTCGTCTCATATGCCTTGTGTCAAGAGAACCTGAGAGTTTCAAGTCAACTCAGAATATACTACAAGAAGCAACACAACAAAAAAAGCTGCCGAAGATTGCTGCACGCTATATCGAAGTAGAAGAGTTTAAAGACTCTGATCATCATGAAGGGTACTTTTGCTATAACTGTGTATATTTTGTCAAACCCCACCATTGCGCTATTGTAACAGATGAAGGTATGGATGTACTGGAACGCTCATCTGGGGTTATAGCTCCTCATGGATTATGTTCGCTATGGATGCCAAATAAAAAAGAGATACATGGTGATTCTTCTTATAGAGGGGCTGGTACAGGACCCTCTCTCAAAAGTGAGTCTGAGGAATCAACTCCTGGCGTATCTGCTAGCTTTTCATGCGAAATATGTAACAAGTCCTTTGCATCTAGAGGAGAACTCAGACAACATACAATAGACAATCACAGCAAAACAACGTAAAGACAAAATAAAGTGATGCATCTATAAAGATACTAGGTGCATTTCATTTTTGAAAAATAAGCATTATTGATGTCACTAATATGTTACCAAGCTTGATGACTACGTAGGGATTAGCTTGCTTAAAGTCATCACCTACTCTGCTTGTATCCCAGTCCACAGCATTAGATGCATCAATAATGCCTTTATCTAAGGTTTTTTGGGATATTGTAAGATCCAATGGTTCTACAAGCTTCATTACATCTAGTTTGTCAATTAGATGTGAATAGATTGTATGCTCGTTATAAAATTGATTAGTCACATCTGGTGGGTTTTTGTTGTTAATTATATATTCGGTTGCCACTATGGCAATGCCTCCAGGTTTGAGCACCCTTTCCATTTCTTTTAGACTTTTAAGCGCACCAGAATAGTTTTCTCCACCAAAATGCTCAATAGAGGAAAAGGAAAATACAATATCAAAGCTATCAGAAGGAAATTCAAGCCGTATGCCATCCATTCTTAACGCTGTCAAAGCATTTTGATTATATGGAAACGGAGAATATTTACTTGGATTTTCTGGAAAATCAGCAGGTGCAAAATTTTCCCACTCCTTTGTGCTATATAGGTCAGTAGCATAGAGATGGCCGAGATGATTTGCTAGATAAAAAAGAATTAACTCCTTTCCAGCTCCAATTCCTATCGCTGTATTATTTTTATTTAGTTTGCCAAATCTCTTCATAGCGATTATCCCAAGCGTCCACTCCCAATCTTTTCTGTGGATCTGCCCTGGTTTTCTTGCAAGTATGCCTCGGCATTTATTGTAATATGTAATATCTTGTAGCTTTGGAATTATCTCTTTTACTTCATTGTTCTCCCAATCTTCAATACAACATAGTTTGTTCAGCCTCAATCTTCCGTTTGGATCTGCATGATAAGAATCATAGGAAGCTTGCTTCATTTTTGTTATAAAAGATCGTACTTCCGAGTCCTCTGCACTTTTACGTGCTCTTTCGTTTAGCTGATGTATCTTCATACGTATTTCAGATCTACTCTTGCCACTTAACAGATCCTTTATGATTGATGGATGGTGACTAATTGTAGTAATTTTTCTCTTTAGAGTCACATTATTTGTTATGGTGCTATTATGAGAAATTATTTAATGGTTTCTAGGATCCCTTTGTAAAGGGTTGTTGTAGTGTAAGTTAGAGCCATATCTAAAAATTGTAGGTTGTCCGTAAAAAGTTTCCAGAAACTACCAAAATATGCTCACCATCATCATCATCTCCTATCAGATGCAACGCATGGAAATAATGTGCAATGGAAATACATACATACACTATATAATATTACTAGCTCCTCTTTGACAAAATGCCGTTATTGAAGAATATTGCAGAGGAGTTTATATATGATGTTCTTTAGAACTATTTTAATTTGTTCTTATGTTAAAAAGAATAGAGTAGTTTAAATTTATAAATCTTATATATCCAGTGAAAAGAAGCAATGTCATGATAATTATTCCTAAATCATATTTTGCCACTGCAGCAGTGGCGTTTCTCTTCTTTTTCTCTATGACCAGCATATCATATCAGCAACTACCCTTCTTTGACTTTGAAGAAGGGGTAGAATGTATAGACTATGACGCAGCAGAAAACACCATAGCTATAGACTGCGACCACGCATCTTTTGGAGATGTTATTCGCACCATAAATGATCAATCCGTACTTGAAAAGCTTGAACAAGAGGGCGAATACCTTCTAAAAGCTAACTTGCGAGTAGCTGATGGTATGACCTTTGAAATGACTTCAAATGAGGATGATAATCTACAATACCTCAAGATTGCTGGTGCAAATGGGATAATAGTTCATGGAAGAATACTGATAGATGGCGTAAAAATAACATCTTGGGATGCTTCTTCTAACGACGTTGTTCAACAAGATAGGGATGGTTCTGTTGGCCGAGGGTACATCCAGTTTGATGCAAGTGAAGGTTCTGAAATAATAAATTCAGAA
>JAICVG010000307.1 GCA_025935445.1 Nitrososphaera sp.
AGCTCCCAGTCCTTAACTGCAGTTATTTTTGCAACCAAGTCACCACAGCCTCCTGCCAGAAGTCGGGACGGTGCTTCCAACATCAGTTGAGTATCTGCAACTACACCAATTGGCGTATTTGCCTTTATGGAATGCGGCTTGTTAGTCCCTCTTATGGAAACGAATGGGCTTGATATTCCGTCATGCGATGCTGATGTTGGCACGCTCAGAAACGGTCTGCCTATCCGGAAAGCTGTCATTTTCGCAATATCGACAGACCGTCCGCCGCCAAAACCAATTACAAAGTCGGGGAGTCTGTCGCCAATCTTGTCCTGCAGCTTGTCAACGATACCCATTGATGCGTGATTTACTATGTGCAGCGAGCTTTTTAGAGAGACCTTTTCAAGAGAGGATTCTAGCTCATAGCCTGCCTTTGATTTGACTGTCCTGCCTGTAACGACTGCAACCTGGGCCGCGCTTTCATTAAGCGCTCGAATAAGCACACCGACTTGGGAAACAACGCCCTGACCTATGAGTATCTTTCTTGGCAACTCCATCAGATGGGTCGGCGGAGGAGAACTCAATTAGAAAAACCCTACACGCAGCAATTAATTAAGCTTGCATCTATCTGTGTGTTGATCTCTTTTTGCATTAGAGAATTCATGGTGAAGAGTTTTGGTACCTGTGTGTATGTCTTTAATTACGGCCGATGACGTGCTCCTGCCCCCTCTATCTCAATATTCACGTCAGTGAACCTGTATTAATTATATATATCTGATCTGCGTTAGATATCTTCTATCTTATATAACGCTGATAATCATATTATTATCTTTCACAGACCAATTCGAATTTTAGAACTTCATTTTGTAGTAGCTGTTGATTTATCTATATCAGGCAGTCTTGGTCGAAGCGCATTGGAAACGGTTTGAACAAAGTTGATTTTCGAACCTATTAATTTACTAGACCAACAGTTGGAGATATTTATGCAAGATTCCCTAATCATTATCAAGAGATAGGATTAATAGACCTAAACTTACTATATATACAATTAATATTTATCGGATATTTTATTTATGAATGCTTCAAGCTCCCCTGACAGGGATTATTTGCAAATATTGTTCGTTTTCTATTCCTTATTTTAGAAACGAAATGATAAACTTGCGTGCTGCATATATTGTATTGATTTTATCCATGACTTTGTAATTTCTCTGAAGTGATTTGCAATGCAACTTAAACAGGCATGTTATTTGTTCACTCTTAACTTTTTGAGACAAGCCAAATACTTAATACCGGCATCAATATAAGAGATGCCATTACCCTTGACGGAGACGTTAGTTTGACGGTCATCTAGGAATTACATTCATGCAACGTAAACCGCCCTACCATCATGAATCTGCTAGCCCAAATATCATGGCAGTAATACTGCAGAGTCTGCCGCACGAGGCTAGCCTGACTAAAATTGAATATGAAGGTCCTTGCATTGCACTTTATTCTAAGAACCCAAGCTACCTACTACAGAACAATCAGCTTGTCCTAAACATGGTCAATAGCATAAAGAAACGAATCGTTATCCGGACAGATGAGTCGCTAAGGCTTTCTCAAGATGAGTCGATCAAGGTCATTGCAGACACCATTCCAAGAGAGGCTGGCGTTGCCGGCACATTCTTTGACGCCGTTTTAGGCGAGGCAGTAATATTTGCGAAGAAGCCGTGGACCATTTTGCACGAAGGTGGGGATTTTAATCTTACAGAAAAAATAGGATGGAAAGTCCGGGTCAGAAAAGCTCCACAAAACATGCTGCCAATTGAAACACTCTATAAGACATTGGGTGACACAGTGAGCCAGCGCATCAAGTTCTATAGAGAAGTGGGAGACAAGATATTTCGACCTAAATTATCCGAGCAGGCCGAAGCAAGCCTTCTCACGCTGGGCGGATTTGCAGAGATAGGCAGGTCATGTATGCTACTTGAAACGCGTGAAAGCAAGATTATTCTCGATTGTGGACTCAATGTGTCGGCAAAGGACCCACTTGCAGCCACACCTCGATTTGACATCGCAAGTATAAGCATGGAAGATGTAGACGCAGTGGTTCTCAGCCATGCACATCTTGATCATACTGGTTTTCTACCAGCGCTCTTCAAATACGGGTATAGCGGTCCGGTCTACTGCACAGAGCCAACTCTCTTGCTAATGAGTATGCTCCAGCGCGATTATCTTAGGCATTCTGGGAATGACGCATTATATTCTGAGCAAGACATCGACAGCGCTGTAACACACACGATAACGCTGATGTACGGTATAGTAACTGATATCTCGCCAGATGTCAAGTTGGTGCTTTCAAACTCGGGACACATCATAGGATCAGCTTCAATCCATATGCACATTGGGAATGGCCAGCATAATCTTGTATACACAAGTGATATGAAGTTCGGCAAGACGCTTACACTTGAAAATGCTTCTTGGAATTTTCCCCGAGTTGAAACAATGATAATTGA
>JAICVG010000081.1 GCA_025935445.1 Nitrososphaera sp.
AAAGCATCTAAAAATGCTGCGCGAACATCTAGTAAAGGAAGTAAAGGAAAACAAACTACAGTAGGCAAAATTCAATGCTATGCTGCGCGTCAGGTCTCTCCGTCTATCGCCAGCAGATCTCTCAATTTTTCCCCCGTACAAGATATTCAACCCCTATTGGACCTGTAAAATACTGCCTAAGCGTGCCAGGTTCTGGCTTACTTGAGCAACATGCTTTTCGTTGAGCCTCTATGTGTATTCTTTGGCCTAACTGTGTAGGCCAGTACATGCATAGAAGCATTGTCTCTGTGATGTCGGCTCTGAACTCAGTCTATGTAACTGTTCATCGATTTTACTGGCTGTACATAGCTATCTGTCAGGCCTACTTTTGATTTTGAAGTATGTGTATATACATAAAATATATTGTATATTCTATTCAACTTCACAAGCGGCTCGATGACAAATGTATTTTTGCGTATTTCTTTATAGATACTAAAAAGCAGGCAAAGCAACTAACTGGTTGATATGACATATAAGTTCGGTTGTCTTCTATTTGTTGTAGAAGATCAAAATTAGTTTGTGGCTATTCCCCCTTAACTCACTTTTGCCTTCACAGACTGGATCTTCTCATCCAAAGTATTTGGCTTATCTAGTCTTTCGTCGATCCTTATTGTCGAGATCACCCGCTTGGCTCCAACTGATTTAGCAGAATCATGAGCGGCATGTATCGCTTGAAAGATATAGTCTAGGTTGTCTGATTCTACCTGGGTGCTCATTGGAGTGAGAGTTACCTTTTTAAGATTCTTTATGTTGCGAATTGCATCGTAGGCAGCTGCTATTTCTTTGCCGATACTTGTATCAGAAGTGCCAATCGGCACAATGCTAATTTCAGCAATTACAGTTGACAGGTTACTCATTCATTCAATATTGGCAAGTTGTACTAATTAACAGTTTTATTTAGTCTATATGGTGCCACCAATTCAAACTGAGGAATAATAACCTAGTTAGTATACTACTAACAATTTCCTTTTAGCGGTTCTCCTCTCGATGTATGAAAACTATTCATTTACTATCTCTTGTCTTCCGCCCCTAATAGTTCAACATCTGTATATGTAACTGCCATCTGATCTTTCCTTTGTGATGAGGCCTATAATCTTGTTTCCCCTACTTCTTTATCATTATCCGCGGTTTCTTTAAAAGCTGATGGGGCAGAAGAACTCTAGATGAGTGGTCGCTATAGCAACCTTGCTAGAATAGCGGAATATAGAAAAAATGCTAGAGAAATTTCTTAGAGGCATTTGCACCCATGATTCTAAACTCTTTCTCCCCGTTATAAAGAAAAAGGATATGTAAGACACGATAATGCCTTCCAGAATTTTGTTTCTGTTGCCTTGCGTCTGATTTTACTTTTGTCCGGCTTTTTTTGCCAATCTCTGACATATACTCTATGTCTACTTTGCTTTCCTATGGTAATATGTTCATTTAACATGAATAGAAACAAAAGGATAGGATTCTATAATAACTAGCTAACTGTATATTCCCGTCCCTGTGCCCGGCTGCGTCTGTTGCTGATCTTGTTGTTGTCTCTTTACAGAATTGATCAGCTCCTGCAGCTGGCGCTTGAGCGCTTCTGCTTCGCTTCTTAGCTGACGCACGTCTATTCTAAACGGATTGTTGGCTAGCTCATTTGTTTTTTCAATCAGAATGGCTGCTCCTTCTGGATCCGGAATTCCAGTAATTGATGGTATCAAGAGTGCCGTGCAAGGAATTCTGTTTGAAAGACATGCTGCCAAGAGGCCGCCAGATACTCCAGAAATAAACGCAGGCGGGGTGGCTTCTGGCCTCTTGTCTTTGATGCGACTCAGGTAGCCGTGATCATCCGATTGCCCGTCGTTTGACAGAACCCAAGGTCTTCTGCCCCTTTCAGAGATCCCGGGCGCAGCCATGCCTTCTAAAACCATGATCTCTCTAACGCCATTATATTTGGCCCATATGACTACTGCATTTAGCACAGAGCGGATGCCGGATAGAATTACTGGGGCATCACACACAAGAACGCACGCTGTGCCTTCATCATTTGCATAGATGCGAAATGGATGCCTCAACTTTCCGCCTATGTAAATAACGCCGGGAACTATAAAGTCTGAGTCGATATATCCTATCTGGTGCATTTTCTGCTGTTCTATGATGTAGCTCACACTCATTGAGCCAACGAGTCCTGGTCCGGGAAAACCTGCGATCATGATCGCATCGTTTAATCTTACCGTTTTATTTGTCGAAATTAGCTTTATGGTTGTTCTTTCAACTCTGTTGCTGCTGTCAGTTTCTCTGTCCGCCATCATCTCGCTCCTTTTTCTTCTTCTTGGTTGGAAATTGACCTTTGCATAGTTTCCTTGGTGGTTTCATTATCTCTGATGTCGTTTGCAACTGATGAACCAAGCGACTTCTTGTTCTCCTTGTCTCCACTCAATCCAAGTAATATGGCATAAAATAGCATTAATGGATTATACAAGAAGGTTCTACCAACAGAAATAATTATCTGCGGCAGTACAGAATATAACACTACATATATGGTTTAAGACGACTGCAATGCAGTGAAGAGCGCGCTTCAATAATGAGGATGAATTAGTTCCAAAAAAAGAGAACAAAATAGAAGGCAAGTGATTTCAATGTTCAGCAAGCAAAGCTAGTTTTTATGAACAAAAGAGACCTGGGACTTCACGCTGAAGGTAAGACTGAGGAAGGGCATCAAGACCTAGGCAAAAATTGTGCTAGCCGTTTAATATCAAAGTTCTATATCGATACTAACAATGAGTGCCGAAGTCAGATAAGATTCTCCCAGCAATTTACACATCCAGTCAAGATCAAATGCAAGGGGCGTTAGAATCTGTGTACATGTATATGCTAATATCAAAAGGGTGAAATTAGACAGATGTATAGATGGATAACGAAAGAGGTAGTCCCGCAGAGGGTTATGTGCTTACATCTATAGAATTCGAAGCATCTTTCTCCTGTGGTATTTTCTATAAGCGGCCACATACTTGTAGTGGCCAGAACGCGAATAAGAAGAATGTATTATCGAGCATTTTATGTCATTCGCTTGGTAGATTCGGTCTGCGTTCCATCTACATACTCGTTCCTGAGATGTTCAGCAACTTGCTCAGCCGTGGGAAAGGAATGATCGCATTTTGGACATGTAAAGCCAGTATCGGACATGACGTCTGATTGGACAATATTAAATAAAAAACATGCATCAGTCTGCTATAGCATTGTACAAGTAGCCAACTGGGCACGCTTGTCTTCTTCTCTCTGTATACTTACCAGACCAGATCAAATAATGCCAGCAGCGGCCCGGCAATCATGGTAAATGGTACTGAATACTCTGTAAAAAATTATGGCTTGCTTGAGTCAATGTCTGGCTCGCCGTGCGTGGCAAGACCGGCTGCCTGAGATCGGCTGAATCGTGCCGCCATCAATGCCTATTGCTTCCGGTACAAGTATCAACTAGCGCTATGATCTTTTAGTTTGTGGCGCGAAACAACAACTCCATTGCAACGCAACCTAAGATAATGTCTCATGTGTGCAAATGCGTTAAACATTGAGGATAGTAGTGGTTACAATCTAAAGTCTCCTCATCCGCCAAGGTCCTGACTGACCTCCTTCTTCTGATTGTCCAAAGTCATGTTGTTGATAGCTATTCTTTCATTAGAGCACGATCCATTGCAGCATATTATGAATCAGTCTTATCAACACTCTTTTATCGATTCTCTAAGCTTGCAGGAGCTTGATTTAAGAACGTTGTCCAGCACTCATTCTTCTTTGTAGAATCCCCCAATGCATCTCTTCAGCCCTCGACCCGTTGTGAATTTTATTGCGACTGTGGATGATCCTGCCGGTAGTGCTTTGTTAGATCTTCCATCGCTTCAAAAGAAGCCCCGCATTCATTGCATGTGTAGTTGTATCCTGATGGAGTTGTTGATTCTGCCATGTAATATTGTGCACAAAAGCATTGATAACACTTTTCCTAATCCCGTTTGGTTTAATAACATATTAGATTAGAATCATGGTTGCGAAAGTCAGAAAGCTATCTATCACTATACGCAGAACAACAACTAAGAAAAGAATAATAGAAATTAAACTTCATTAGACGTAAGCGCGTGAAAAGCAGAATGTGCTGATTAGGGAGCCGATGCCACACGGGAATCAGATTAATCGAGTAATGCAAGACTAAAATGCAGAAAAATTATGATCAAGCTAGACCATCATTCATCCTCCTCATCTCTAGTAGAGGCCTTTTCTCTTTTGCAAAGGACAAGACCCATCCACAATCGAATTAGTCATCTACAAGGCCACAGCTGCATCTGATGTGACAATATTCTTTTCTGGAGATAAATCTCATCACTATAGGAGAGCAAGCGTCTATAGTCAGAGCATCTGAGCTGCCTGCTAAGGGCCTAATGCCCGTAACAAATACTTTGCCTTACTTAGTTATCAGTTACCAGCGCTCATAGTGCACAATCTGTTCGTTCTGGATCCGTTCCAGCTTGGCAGGACTTTCGTCAGGATATCCTAGTGCAATTATACCGATAGGTTTTACGTATTCTGGCAGCTCTAATATCTTTGCTATCTTGTCATCTTCAAATGCGCCCACAAACCCTGCGCCTATTTCTTCACTTACTGCCGTGAGCAAAATGAGCATTGATGCAAATGCCCCATCTATGATACTATAGAAATCTCTCCCGCGTTGACCATAGCGTCCTACCGAGCGAGAGGTGTTTGAGCAGACTACTATCAATACTGGCGCATCTTCAATAGCCTTTTGGTTTACAGAAGCCTGCCTCAGCTTTTTCTTTGTTGCAGGATCTCTTACAATGATAAACTCCTGCACTTGAGTGTGGCCGGCACTTGGCGCCTTGCTGGCGTTCTTTATGAGCTTGCTGATTATCCTATCTGGAATCTTGTTGGGTAGATACTTCCTTATCATTTTCCTTTTCCGGACAACGTGGTCAAATTCCATGATGATCTATATATGATACTAATCCTTTCCCTCAATGAAAAGCTAACTGATAATTACAATGTGTGACAAACTATATGCAGCATATGTCAAGCAAAGATATGAAAAGGAATCCTGAAACAAAAGGCGGGGCAGGCCCGGCAACAAACGCATCAATTGACCCAGAGCGAGGCTACGGCACTAGCGAGCAGAAGGAAAGAATCAAAGAACAAGCAAGTAAATAACAATATGTTTTCTCTCACCTTCCGCCATAGGTTTTCTTAAATTGAAGATCATTTAATATTTTTATTAAATAACGATGGCCGAGTTTCTGAGTGTGAACGAAAAGGACAACAAATGCTGGGTTTTCACTCAAAACATACTTTTTTTGCCTAAAATAGTTCATGGTCATTTCAAGATTGAACTTGAATGGTGAGTTGCACCAGAAAAAAAAGCAGAATGGGATTAGTGCAATTGTTTCACGTAGCGGCAGGCTGAATCGGACGGGTCAACAGCTAGATCAAGTTCACACGCGTTCATTTCTGATCACGGGTAGAAATCCTCTTCATGTGAAGGGCATGAACCAAGAAGCACTTGAGAAACTAAAAATAAAAGACAAGAGGCTTGACGCAGTGCCCGAGCCACATATAATTTTTTTTCTTTTAGAGGAACCTGTCAAACTCAAAGAGGCTGGGCGCCTGCCTGTCCGTGATTACTTGAGCATTATCTGCTCACTTGACCCCTGTAGGACTCTTGCTTTCTTTGTGTTCTAACTTCATGTGTTGCTCCTTGTCTTGAACCGTTGTAAATGTGATGCCACACTCGTTGCACCTCAACTCGTTGTTGCCTGCTGTTGAAGATGACATGAAACATTATGACGTAGCTTTTATAGAATAAGTATGTTTTTATAAATTTCATCTACATCCTAGCATGACGCAATCCATAATAGATATTTTGTCTGGAACTGTTCATGGTAAGATTTGGCATACAAGCGCCACATGAGCAGATCAACCCTACTGATCTTTTGAACGATGTTATCATGATGG
>JAICVG010000049.1 GCA_025935445.1 Nitrososphaera sp.
GCTTTGCCGCATCTGCTGCGGCAGTTGTAGTGGCATTGAAAAAGAAAATTTAGACCATATGTATGCTGGGAAAGTAGCTGCTGAATTAGGATATCACATTTAGAATATAATGGAATGATATCTTCCAATGCCCATGGTATAATAACTTCATCAAGATGATATAAATCCCTTTATTTTCAGCCTTGAAATTTAACAAAGTAAAAATACTCCGACGAGGATATGCACCCAAGTGAATGTATGCCGGTTCTTACGAGATGCCAAACTGCAACGCCTGTGGTAGACAAGTGAGGCCGGGGGAGCTGTCAGAGAGTTTCAGCTGTCCAAAATGCAGAAACGCAACAATATGGCGTTGCGAGAGCTGTAAGGGCAAGCAGAAAAAGTACCAATGTACTGCCTGCGGGTACAAAGGCAACTAAGTGAGCACTTTGAAAAAGTTTGTAACAAGCTCTCTTTGGTCCTGCTGCATCGTGATAACAGCTTCTATCAGCTCTTTTTCGACTATTATCTGCTTAGATATGACTGACCTCAGCTTCTTGATGTCAAGCGGCGCAATGCTATCAATTGTGCCAGTGCTGTAGGCGTAAATGTATTCGTTGATGATCTTTGAAACAAATGACGGCGCCACCAATATCAGAAATAGCATACTCTCCTTCATTATCTTGGAATCAGAGTCGCTTGCTGACAGTGATGATATGTATGACCGCAGCAGGTGCATACGGTTATCGCTCAGCTCCTCAATTGATGATGCTACCAAAATGCCAGTATCTGTCAGTTCGTAGAATGGCACTCCTTCTAGCTGGAGTGCCTTTGGTCCCCTCCTCAAGGGCAGCCTGCCGCCTTCTCTTACGACACCTGCTGGAATGAGAACTTCGTCAAGGTCGCGGAATATGCCGGAGTAGATGTTTTGCCATAAGATACCATGCTGCTTGGCAATGGCGTGTGCTATCGATGTCCTGGTGCGAAGATCTGGACTCTGCTCTGTGGCCAAATGTGCAATAATGCCGCGCTGCCTCTTTGCCTCGCCGGTGAACTTGTTCTTGCGGGTCTTAAAAGTATCAAATATGGCAATGGTTGACTTTTTCACTTCCAAGTAAGCACCATCCGCAAGGCTAATTTTTACAGTAGTCTGTTAATATTTTAATTTGTTGTTTTTCTAGATTAAATTTCAGCACGCATGCCATATAATATACACAAACTTACGCCTCCTCCAAATAAACTCTACATATTTTCTTTAGATAATTATGCTAGCCTTTAAACTATTTCTGTACATTTAATTATAAATTTTATGTTGAAGCTAAAGATCTTTGAATCTTTTTATTGATGCATACCCGTCCTTAGGCAGTGGCAACAAGGGGCAAGATAATCGTAATAGAAGGCACCGATAAGGCTGGCAAGGGTAGCCAGTCTCGCATGCTTGCAGAGACCCTAAAGGCTTCAGGCAAAGTTTGTGTCATTTTGGACTTCCCGGATTACACGACACCAATTGGGATGGAAATAAAAGCATTTCTTGAGGATAAGCGTGATTACCTCCCAGAGGTCAAGCACCTATTGTTCTCAGCAAACAGGTGGGAAAAAAAGAAAGAGATCGAGAGCATGCTCGAAAATGGTACAATTATAGTCATGAATCGTTACTGGCAGTCAAACCTTGTCTACGGCGTAGCAAACGGCATAGAGACCAATTGGCTTCTTCGACTTGACAAGGGTTTGCCAAAGGAAGATATTGTGCTTGTGATTCTGGTCAACCCAAGCATATCTGCCAAGCGCGCAGAGATTCAGGATATGTTTGAGTCCGATCCTCAGCTAGCGGCAAAAGCCTATAAGAACTATCTAAAGTTTGCAAAGCAGTACAGATGGAAGGTCCTCGATGGCTCAAAGAGCAAGGAGCAGGTTCACCAAGAAATAACGAAGATAATAAGGAAAGAGCTTAAAGTTTAAGTCCTGTTAGCTTGTGATACAAAACAAGCAATCAATATGGACTTCGCAGGCGAAATAACAGACCCTGTCCATAAGTACATCCGATTCTCGCAGGTTGAAAAACAACTGATCGACAGCCCTGCTTTTCAGCGCTTGCGGAGGATAAGACAGTTGGCTGGTGCACATCTAGTGTATCCAAGCGCGCAGCATTCACGCTTTGAGCACTCACTTGGCGCCATGCATATCGCCGGCCTTGCAGGCGAAACGTTACTTGGTAAGGGATATATCTATCACGCAGAAGTGGTAGAGGATCTCAGGCTTGCTGCGCTGTTACACGATATTGGGCATGGGCCTTTTTCGCATCTGTTCGAAGAGGTCCTTGAGTATCATTGTAATACTAGCCATGAGAAGCTTGGAAGAAAGATCATTATGCAAAGCGAGATAGCTGACATTCTGGGAAGATATGGTTACAGTGCACATCAGATATGTAGGATTTCATTTGGCCAGTCAAAGGTAAATTTCATGAATGAGATTATTTCTGGTGGACTGTCTGCAGACATCATGGACTATTTGCCACGCGACGGGCTTTTCACCGGAGCAGAGTATGCCAAGCTTGACTACCACAGGCTTGTGAGTTCGCTTGAAGTTTCAAAGAACCGGCTTGCGATAAACAGGTCTGCACTCAACTCCCTTGAATCCATGCTGATCTCACGCTATGAAATGTTCAAGGCAGTCTATTTCCATAAGACAGTAAGATCTGCTGAAGTAATGCTCCTACGCTCAATGATAGCGGCAGACGAAGAGCTTGGACTGACAAATACTTCGCTCCGCAACTATCTTACGCTAACCGATGAAGCCACCCTTGAGCGGCTCTGTGCGCTTTCCGGCAGATATGCATTTTCCGGCAAGATGGCGGGAGATTACCGCGACAGGAGGCTGCTTAAGAGTGTTTATGAAAAATTCTTGCACAAACGCGATAGGCAAAGGATGGACAGAAAAGCGCTGGAGGCGCTTGCATCTCATATTGCACATGTGGCAGATGTCGATAGCAACTATGTCTTTGTCGATGTCTCTCGTGCCCCCTCGATGCCGCTGACTCCAAGTAAGGAAGAGATGTATTCCGTATTGGTTGTCGATAAGGATCGAGTGTATGAGATGCCGATGTCAGAGATTCCACTTGTAGAATCGATCTCAGGATTCTTCGACATGTTACGTGTCTATACTACCGCAGAGAACCGTGAGAAGGTGGAGCGAGCTATTAAAAAGGTATTGGGCGATCAAGGTATACTGAATATGGGGGCAAGTAAGATCCACGCAGGCTAGGCGTCGTGTTGTAATCAAATTATCTGGAAAAGTGTTTGGCTATGAAACAGCATATGAGCTGAAGAGGTATGCTAGGATGCTGAGCAAAATAAACGAGAAAGTGCAGCCAGTAGTTGTTGCAGGTGGGGGCAAGGTTGCGCGCCACTATATCTCCACCGCAAGAAGCTTTGGTTCGGATGAAGCATCTCTGGACATCCTAGGCATCGAGGTTTCAAGGCTGAATGCAAGGCTCATGATTATTGCGCTTGGCGATCAGGCGTACCCTGCAGTCCCAGAAGACCTCGATCAGGTGAGCAAAGCTGTAACAGCCAACAGAATAGTTGTGACAGGCGGCTTACATCCGGGGCAGAGCACAAATGCAACAGCTGCACTTATTGCTGAAAAGGTCAAAGCTTCCAAGTTCCTCAACGCAACAGATGTCAACGGCATTTATGATTCCGATCCCAACAAGAACAAGGACGCCAAGTTATTCAATGAAATCACTGTCAAGAAGTGCATAGATCTATTGGGGTCTGAAGATTCGGCGGCAGGCGGCTATGACCTGATGGACATTGTGGCGCTCAAGGTGATAGAGCGGAGTAAGATCCCTACGGTAGTGCTCAAGTCAGATCCCGCAATAATCAAGAACGCAATTTTGCGTAGCACTGTTGGGACACGCATTATAGTATAGGCATTGTCAAATTCATATATATTCTGCTTTGTCAAGCGAGTGACAAGGCCCCAAATAATAATAGCTTCTATTTGCATCATCTAATCTTGTTATAGATTAGGTGTACTGAGCTACATCCCAAGTGTGTCTTATGACGATGATGACCTCTACCGCATTGCAATTACAATAAACTATCTTAACTCATCATAATCCTCCTAACAAATGCAGGTTGACCTCCCATTATGTGTATCTGTATCTTTCCACTAGCAATAATTTCTGGTCAACACTCCCATACGGCTAATTAATCATTGGCACACATCACTACTACCTTCTGCCTTTTTTCTCGACAGTTCAAACAAGCATATATCGTATCTTATGATACCGTCTTAATATCGCCAGTGAACTCTTGTATACCATCTGCAAGCATCCTTTTGAAAGCTTCTTCTCCCTGTTCCATTGGCATGGGCCTTGACTGAGCCTTGGCGTACCCATCATTATCGCAAATAAAAAGCATTGATTCATTACCACTTGTCATCTTGCCAACCAGCTCTTCTTCACCCACAGGCTCAAACCCTGCCATGCCCTGCTTGATAGTATAGGTCAGCATGGCAAAGCCGGTGTACTCGAAGAGCCTCATTTGGGCTTTCTGAGCCCTCTCGCGTCCGATATTTGCAGCCTTGTGGTATTGCAACCGGCAGCAATTTTTTTGTAACGGCTAGTATAAGCATTTGGATTAATCGACAGCTTTAAAGCGTGGGCGAACGCGAAAAAAAGGCAATTGTGAATACAAAGGCCATTTATGCGGTAGCTGGCGGCATTGCAGCAGCTGCTATAGCCATATTTTTCATTATGGGAATGGGAAATTTCAGGCCTCTTGGTAATAGCGAGACTCCAGGTACGTCCCAGACCCAGATAGCCGATCTCCAACTAGGACTCAGGGATATCGTAGTTGAGAAAACAGACGAAGAGAACGCAAATGTACAAGTAGTCTTCGACGTCCACAACCCTAACAGAAGCACTGCTATTCTTGAAACGATCCACTATACACTGGATGTGGGTCAGTATCAGATGACGGCCGGGGACATTGGAGTAAGCCCTGAGGGTTTTGTATCTGGGCAAGAGGACATCTTTCCAATAGTTGGCAGCAGCACTGTCACTCTCAAAGATACACAGGTTGCAATGCGTAATAACCTTACTGCAAGCAGCTGGGACAGCATGGTAGATGGTACTGGCCAGTACAGTGTTGAGGGAAGCTATACCTATAGGTTGACTAGCTCAAACTTCCAAACAAGCTATTATGAGAAAGGGTTTGCATTGACATTCCCTTGACATTTTATGATATTATCATAGCATGTTATGATGCAATTCAAAAAGGTATTAAGTTTCATGTAGGGCTCCCGGTAATATGGCTGAAGAAACATTCATGTTTGCTGTGACTGCAGGAGTATTTGTATTCCTAGTAGCTGTGCTGTTTGGCTCAAGGGCAAGAAGGTATAGCCAAGGATATACGCCGCCGTCTGAAGGTCATAGCGAGCATAGCTGACGACACGTTTCTATGTTTTCACAATTATTATTTCTTGGGTTTAAAAATTTCTTCTAGTATAAAGCCTGAACCTTCATCCTTTACCTTCTTTCTTGCATAACATCTTTCATAGTATTTGCAAGTTATGCATATGTTGGATGGCTCGACTATTGGAACTCTGTTTTCTTTTAGCAATGTGCTGAGCACTCTTGCCCTTCTAACGATTTCTTCAAACATCTTATTGTTCTTGGTCACAGAGAACTCGACCATCTTGCCATCTTCAGTCATGTAGATTAAAAAACCCTCGTCTTTGTTGAATGCAAAGAGACATGCATTAAGATACAGCATGTGCTGTGGGTGCGGAACCTCTGGCAGAGTAGGCACAATTTCAAATCTTAGGATAAACTCGTCGGCCATTATCATGTCGGCATTAACTTCGAGCGCAAGGGTGTCGATCTTATATTCGCCGCGTATGTTGCTCAGTGAGTGGCGCATACTATTCCCAAGCAGGCTTGAGATCTTAGCCGCATTGTCTGGAGGTAGCGAGTCTTTGCGCTCATAGTATGCAAACCTTGTACAGCCTGATGCTTCTATTGCATGAATCCTATCGGAGTTCGTTTTGTCTATCTTGACGCTCAGGTTCTTGTATATGTCGTCGATTGCATTTTCTATCATTTCATGAAGGTTCCTGCTACCAAGCATACGTATATCGTGTATCACAGTGCGGTGCTATATATTATATTGAGCGCCTTTTTGATTTAGGGTTTGTATTAAAGAGAGTATTTTCTGTTAAAAACAAAGGCGAGTCTCTATCACTTCATGCAAAGATTGCTATTTGCAAAGGAATGAATAGTAACGGGTATAGTTGAAATTGCCTGTATATTGGCAGGTATCTTGTCTTTTGATTCCAAATTCTACGTAATCTTACTGTAAAGAGCCTCTTTTAATACTGTAAGAAATGAAGACTTGAAAACCGTATACAATCACCAAACCAATACGCTTTATTGTCAAGTTGAAGGTTAGAGAGATAGTGATGTGTGTATGTTTTCAGATATCTTGATTTTCAGTCTATCAATCAAATATGTGAGGGAATAGTCTATAACCCTGGTAAGGTAGAGTTTTATCAGCTGCTCCTTCCCACTCTCTCCCTATTTAACAATTTAGATACATTGGCGATTTGTATAGCTTTACATGATAATAATGAACAATTGTGCTAAGAACCAGAATTAGGCACAAATAATCCCAAATAGTGAAAGGAAATATATTATACGTCGCTCAACTAGCAGGCGACAATACTCGTCGTGACATCATTAATAAAGGAATTTTTTAGTCATTGCAACATGATATGAGCGGCTAAAAGCCACTTCTGATTGGATCATCTGGCTTGATTATTTCGCGCAAAAGCGTGGTTGCATACGATCCTTTAGGCAGCTTGAATGATACCTTCAGTGGGTCTCGTTCATACCAAAAATCTGTGCACCAGAGTGGAGCCTGTCTAAAGCCTCCTTGGTGACTCAGCTCCTGCATCTCTTTTATGTAAAAGTCCTTTGGAGCTACTTCTTCCTCCTGCAGTATTGCTCTTGTAATATTTTCAAACCTGCCCTTGCCAGGTTGGAAGGTATATCCTGCCATCCTTATTGCTGGAA
>JAICVG010000329.1 GCA_025935445.1 Nitrososphaera sp.
ACCTTCTTCGACACACTGCGTATTGGCTGCCTCATCTTTACCAACCGCTTTGGAACGCCTGGGACTGAGCCTCTTACTACAATGTAGTCGCCTCTAACTAGCCCAAAGTGTTTAAAGCCGCCTGGGGGATTTATTGAATTCTGTGCATCCTTGTCCGTGTTTGAGATTATTAGTATGCGCTTGTTGTATTCAGTTCTCTGATGGAATCCCCTCTGACCCTGCCTAGCGACAGTATACATGACTACCGCGGGTGAGATTGGACCCAATGTACCGACAGCGCGGACACTTTTTCTTGATTTGTGTTGTTTTCTCTTAACACCAAACCTAGTAATTGGACCTTCTATTCCTTTGCCACGGGTTATGCCAAAAACATCGATATTCTGTCCAATTTGAAAAACATCAGCTATTTTTATTTCCTTTCCCAGAATGCTTTTTACATAATTATATTGCGACCTAGCATCCTTGCCGGAAACTGCCACTTCAAAAACGAAAGGTACTTTTTGTGCAAGGCCAATTGAATTTGGAGATACTGCAACAACCGCCATCACGACACTTGCACTATTGAGTAGGGATTCTGCCTTTGAAAATCCATCATCAGTACCCCTCGCGTCAAATTTGCGCGACAGCTCTCTTGGCAGGTCCTTCGTATAAACATCAAATATAGCGTGTTGACCGTAAAGATCGTGTCTGTAGCCGCGAATACCGAGAATCCTGATCGGCGGCGTCGCAATTACAGTTGCAGGGTTCAACAATTGCTTGCCAAAATTTGGAGTCTTCTCCCTATCGTCGACTGTCAAGATATGAATGCCGCCAACTTTGAAACCTGCAAAACCTAAAGGAGAGCTCTTTTCTGCTGCGAGCTGGGGCCAGGTTCTCACCCTCGCCTCCAGACTCTTAGCTCTTGCTCTTGGTCTAAAAGCAATGCTGCCCCTTCTTGGAGCACTATACTTACGATGACCCATTGTTACTGCACCAAACTGCCTCTCCCTTTAATAAGTCATTTGACCCCAAGTAGATGATATTAAGAATGCCTAAAAATATAAAAATTTGACAGGTTAATATTCAGAATGTGTATTGGCAGATTGTCGCATGGAGATATAGCGTGACACGGTTAATGCACAAGCGTGCACGCATGCACATATACACGCTGCTATTGTAGGCAACGAGTAGCCCTCATATAACAGAACGAATTTTTACGGCTTATGGTCTAAACTCTTGTGCAAATTAAGCTCATTGTCAGACTTGAAGACTTTGCCACATAAAGGGCATACAAAAGGCCGGGCTATCCTTGCCCGGGGATTAGCTCTGTCGCCGCTGTCAGTAGTCGGACCAATGCTGGAAGCAGACATATTACTAATAACTCATTTAGGACCAGTATTAAATTTATCAGTTACAGTAGGATTTCTATGTAGAAGATACTCTTTTTATAATAAAACCTGATACCATGTTAGTTTTGCTATCTTGTATATGTTCCTATGGAATGAGAAGATATATTTCATGAATTGATGCTTATTCAAACAGCTCTTCCTACACAGGTTAGTTTGGTTAATCGAATCTCTTGCCTGTGACCGAACAAGAGGAAACAATGAGGATAGCTGGGCTATCCTAGATAGACAGCACCACTTATGAAACGAAATAACGGTAAAGCACTGGAGATGATTTTTTGTGGCATTTCACTAGAAATGTGAAATCTGAATTGATGTATTTCACACCGAACGCCTTCCTCCTGAGTGCTAAAAGGCTCGAGCATGTTTGAGTTGACCATTGCAGTTTGCAGTTTGATTTATCATGTTGGTTCAGGTGTGCCAGAACATGAAGTACATCTTGAGGCATGC
>JAICVG010000136.1 GCA_025935445.1 Nitrososphaera sp.
ACAAGGACGGAAAAGGAGCAACATTTTCATTCACACTGCCTACCGCTAATTGATATCAGTATATAACATAATGTAAAATATCTATCGTTCAGACAACGATTCTAAAAACAGAGTTATTCGCTAGTCATCCTGAACTTCTACTTAATCTTTGGATATGACCTTTGACTATGTGTAACTTGGTTAGTACTGCAAAAATCTTAATTAGTTTTTATATGCACGGTGAGTATTCGGATTCTTGGCAGGCTCGATATGAGTGTTTTTCTATGTGGCTTTTGTTCTTGCTGTGTGCCTTTCATCCACAAATATATCATGCTCCGGAAAATAGAACAAAATCCATACCCGTTCTCAATAGTGCCAAAACTCTTGAATTCTTCATACACAACGTATCATTTTGATCTTCGGTACTTTAGTTTGGCTACATGAACAGGTAGCCGAGATTGATGTCTGAGAGCAACTTCTGGAAAGGTATAAATATATATTTATTATTTTCTTTGAATGAATACGCGACTGTCTATAATCACTAAACACATGTTTGTGAAGTTTAGGCGAGGTGTAATTGAAAACAATGACAACTACAACAACCATAATAGTAGATCAAGGTCCAACAACAACAAATGCTGGCAAGATCTCAAAGCAAGTTCAATTTGCTCTATGTAGCCACTGCTTTTGGTGTGCATCACTTTTGGGTCGAAGATTAGGCAAAGTCTGTCCATCATGTAAAGGCAGCAGCACTATCAATTCAATACCATTAGCAGGAACGTGGGTACTGATTAACGAGTGTGCAGCAAAGAGCAGCGAGCAAGCATGACTTTTCGGACCAATTCTATGTAGCTGGCCGAATAACATCATCTATCTTTTCTTTTTGTTTGTTTGTTTGCCAATCTAGAGTTCAACCAAAAATTTCATAAAAGAATTCTTGCAGAATTGAGTTTGGATCCAGCATAAGTTCCAGACCAAGGTAAATGCATAACCCAAAAGAAAAATACAAATATCAGTTAGATGCCCAAAATAAGTCCCCGCGGAAGATAAACCAGGCAGCAGAGACACCTCTACACCTCTAGAGAATCTTTGACACTTGTGCAAACGGTAATGGTTTTTATAATGCTTAAAATCACTGACAGAAGTACAAGAGATGCTCATTCCAGTAAGATGTTTTACATGCGGGGGGCTCATTGCAGACAAGCATGCAGAGTATTCAAACCGTGTCAGGACTGGCGAGGATCCAGCAAAGGTCATGGACTCACTAGGACTGAAACGCTACTGTTGCAGAAGGATGTTCATTTCAAATGTCGACACTATTTACCAGATTATTCCCTATTATGAAGCGCTCAGAAGGCGCATGTTCGAGATCCAGTCTGACATAGAATAATCTCAAACGAATAATAATAAATTATGTCAATATTGAAAAACTCTTATGCCTTCTATCTCCTCAATTCGTGGCAGAATAGTTTTCAACAGCAGAGGAAGCAAGAGTATTGAAATTGACGTTGTAACTGACGGTAAATTTATCGGAAGGGCATGCGCACCCTCCGGAGCATCGGTAGGCAAGTTTGAGGCCCAGAGCTTTCCAGAAAACAAGCCCGAAGAAGCCCTATCTATGCTAAATGCCAATATCAATAGGTTTGTAGGCTTGCAGGCAGAGGACCCGCTAGCAGTATATGATGCGTTAAAGTCGATAGACAAGACTGACAACTATAGTATGATCGGCGGGTCAGTAGCTTATGCACTCAGCATTGCAGCTGTCGACTCGGCCGCCAATTCTCTCGGCATTCCGCTTTTCAAATTGTTAAAACAAAGCAAGCCGTACAAGTTCCCGTTTCCGCTTGGCAACATCTTAGGTGGCGGTGCACATGCTGGGCCGGGCACTCCTGACCTCCAAGAAATCCTTGCCTGCCCAGTTGGTGCGGAGAACATCGTTGATGCGCTTGAGATGAACTTTAAGCTTCACCGTGAGACACGCAAAGTGATAGAATCTATAGACAAGCGCTTTACCTACGGCAAAGGCGACGAGGGAGCCTGGGCTCCAAATGTGAACAATGACCAAGCGCTTGAAATCATAGAAAATGCGGTAAATAATTGCGGTTACACACTGGGCAAGGACATGGCAATAGGCATCGACTTTGCTAGTTCGTCATTCTGGAACGAAGAAAAGCAGCTGTACGACTACGCACGGCAAGGGATCAAACGGGATATCGGCGAGCAAATCGAGTTTGCAAACAGGCTTATACACGACTATAAGCTAATTTATGCGGAAGATCCCGTGCATGAGGGCGATTTTGAAAGTATGGCAGTTTTGAATAAAAAAAATCCCAAGACGTTGGTTACAGGAGACGACATGCTCGTAACAAACGCCGGCAGAATAAGGGAAGCAGTCAGGTATGGAGCGTGCAGCGGCGCAATACTGAAGGTCAATCAGGCAGGCAGCCTGTACGAGGCACTAGATTTTGCTAAAGAATGCAATAAGAACAACATCAAGATAATAACATCACACAGGTCCGGCGAGTCGGTCGACTCACACATTTCTCACATCGCCATCGCCACAAGCTCTAGGATGTTGAAATCAGGTGTGTTGGGAGGCGAGCGCATTGCCAAGCTGAACGAGCTTGTGCGCTTGACAGAGTATGATTTAATTGCAGAAATGCAAGATTTGTGACGTACTCAGGCTGCAAGGCAGGTTTTGAACTTATATCAACTAAAAAAGTTGAATACACTGTCACTGATAACATGGTAGCTGTAACAATGGAAGGAGAGGGCTAGAAGACACAAGCGGCTGACCTCTAAAGCTCTCCTGATAAATGAAGTCCTTGATGAGCGCCATAAACTATAAGAGATAACTGAAGAGAAACAAGCTAATACTATCCTCAAATTCCTAAATTGTATCATACCCACGCAGACTGTTGTGTCGTCAACAACACAATTTAGCTCTGAATCACATCGTCAATATAACGCTAAGGCTTACTCAGCTGCCAATGCGACATTGCCACTTGCTCCCATTACTATCCCGCGCCGTGAGCCAAGTGAACACGACATCCAGATAGAAATCCTCTTCTGCGGTATCTGCCACTCAGACCTTCATACAGTACGTAACGAGTGGGGTGGCACTGTCTATCCATGTGTCCCCGGACATGAGATCGTTGGTCGAGTCACCAAGGTCGGCTCAGCAGTCACCAAGTTCAAACCCGGCGACCTCGCCGCGGTAGGCTGCATGGTTGACTCCGACGGCTCCTGTCCCGAGTGCCAGGCTGCCCTTGAGCAGTTCTGCCCGAATATGACAGGCACCTACAACTCCCCGGACCGGCACCTCGGAAGCGTCACATATGGAGGCTATTCCGATAGTATAGTCGTCAAAGAACACTTTGTCCTACAGGTTCCTCCTAACCTCAATCTCGCCGGAGCCGCGCCTTTGCTGTGCGCAGGAATTACAACGTACTCTCCTTTGCGCCACTGGGGTGTCACCAAAGGCAAGAAGGTTGGCGTAGTCGGTCTAGGCGGACTAGGTCACATGGCTGTGAAGTTTGCTCATGCGCTTGGAGCGCACGTCGTTGTCTTTACCACTTCGCCTAACAAGAAGGAAGACGCGCTTCGCCTAGGCGCTGACGACGTTGTTATTTCCCGTGATGCTGACCAGATGAAGCAGCACGCCAGCAGCTTTGACTTCATCCTCGACGCTGTCTCTGCCGAACACGACATTAACGCCTACATCCAGCTCCTTCGCCGCGACGGCAACATAACCCTTGTCGGCGCACCGCCGAAACCTCTTGCTGTCTCCGCCTTTGGTCTCTTGTTGGGGCGTCGCAGCCTCTCTGGCTCGCCCATCGGAGGCATTGCCGAGACACAGGAAATGCTCGACTTTTGTAGCAAACATAACATCACCGCCGATGTAGAAGTCATCCCCATCCAGAAGGTTAACGAGGCTTATGACAGACTGCTCAAGTCCGATGTGAAGTATCGCTTCTCCATTGATATGGCTTCTCTTAAATCTAAGTAACCGATACAGCGGCTTGACCACTCGTTACTGCTCGCGCAGATCGCGTCACCAGTAGGCAGTCCCTATCAAGAGTTGTCAGAGCGGGACTTGAACGGCTACATCAGGCTTCGGATAATACTTTCTTACATCCCCATATTTGGAGCTAAATTTGCTCAAAACATCTTTAACTCTACCACTGTCTGTTATTGCTGCGCCTCTTGCGGGTATTTCTTCACTGCCACTTACAGAAATTTTCAGCGTTGGATTGGCTAGGAAGTTCTTGTACCAGTTAGTGTCAGAGCCGTAATTTGGCAGCAAATACAGAGTCTTGCTTTCATGCACAAACCAGACTGGACGAGGGATATCCCTGGCCGATTTTCTACCCTTAACACTGAGTGTTATCTCTGACGCTTTATCCAGCCTCTCAAAAAGGTCGGCTTTAGACATAACATATTCTGCATGCTCAATATGCTAGATATGCGTTTGATGTAAGACATTATACCTCAATGCCGACTCTTATCGCCATCGCTTCGACAAAATCGCCCACGGACCGACATACTGATAGAATGCTTGTCATCGCCGTAGTGCTTGATAGAACTCCTTTTCAGTATGCTTAAATCAAACTATGTTGTATTTCTGACTAGCGTCTTTTCAGATTGTTTGATTTCTAATACTCTGGTTGGTTACCTCCGTGGAATGATTTAATAGAAGGTATGGCAGAACTGTCCTCTGCATAGTCTATATGAGCATATCAGAGGACAACAACAACAATAACAGCAACAACGATTCTGACACTAACATTGAAGAAAAAAGCACTTCGATAGAAGAATCGCCAGAGGGCCAGGAAGCCATTGAGACCGAT
>JAICVG010000098.1 GCA_025935445.1 Nitrososphaera sp.
AGTCATCATTGTGGTTTCTGACTGTCCCCAAAAAGAGAATAGTTGCACCGGCAGAGTCATCCTTGACATTCGCTAGCAACATTTCAACATCGATGTGACGCTCTGATATAGAAAACATAACCCACTAACCACCACTGATAGGCGGCAGGAGAGCTATTTCGTCAAAATCATTTAGGATTGATTTGTCATTTGCCATCTTGGCGTTAACAGCAATAGCCATTACGATCCTTTGTGCTGAAATAGCAGGATAGAGTTCGAGGATCCTTATCCTCAAATCAGCAACAGTTGTTGCCTCATCTTTTATGGGCAATTGCAATGTCATCTGCTCCTTGCCTATTATTTCTCTGAGAATTGCAAATGATTTGACTTTTAGGGTAATAAATTGCGGATAATGATGTTTCATTTCTTCTTCTATGTCATTCAATATATCATCATCATCCTCCTATGGTATGCATCAAATTCAGAGTCGGTTTTAACGCTTTGGATCTTATGATCCTTACCACTCCTTCTGGCTTCCTTCGGATAGATTCCAAAATGTAATTAGCAATCTCTTGATCAGTCTTTCCATTGCGCAGCAGATTCTTAATGTCATAACCTGGATTCTCAAAAAGACAAGTAAGAAGCCTTCCATCTGAAGTTATCCTCACTCTATCACATTGTGTACAGAATGGCTCTGTCATTGAAGGAATGAATCCCACTGTTCCCTTTCCATCAGTAAATGAATAGAGCTTTGCCGGTGCGGATCCATCGTCATTTACTTTGTCATCGTTATTGTCAACAGCAACAATTCCAGACGTTTCAATATCACCAATGTCATTTCTTATTCGGGAAATAATCTCGCTCTTGCTAACAACAAGATCCGGCGACCAAATTCCAGACCCATCTAGGGGCATGAATTCAATAAAGCGGACAACATGCCCTGTTTCACGAGCAAATCTTGCAAAATCTACGACCTCTTCATCATTCCATCCTCTCACAACCACTGTGTTTATCTTTACATTCAGCCCTGCGTTTTCTGATGCGTAAATTGAATTTAGGACTTTATGCAGACCGTCTATCCCGCACATGGCCTTAAAGCGTCCGGCCTTGAAAGTGTCAAGGCTGATGTTCACACTTTGAAGTCCACTCTTCTTTAGCAGATCTGCCTTTTCGCCAAGGTAAAGGCCATTAGTGGTCATGCTAATCGATTTAATTCCATATATCTTTGACAACCCTGCAATCAAGTCTTCCACTCTTGGCCTCAGCAGTGGCTCGCCACCTGTGACCCTTATTTTCTCAATGCCCAATCGAGCCATTATTTGTGATACTCTTAAGAATTCTTCATAACTTAAGACCTCATCCTTGGCAAGCCATCTTTTTGCAATAGCGTTATTATTATTATTATTATTATTGCTTCCAAATTCGTCGTTCTTATCCACAACTCTTGGCATGCAATATATGCATTGCATATTACACCTGTCAGTCACAGAAAGCCTTAATTTTCGTGCAACTCTGCCAAAGCCGTCAACAAGGGCTTTATCTATATTATTTCCGCTATCTTCTTCTTTTAATTTTGACAATTATCAAGCCTCCTGGTACACATCTTTTAGTAGAATCACTTCTACATCTTGTCCTTTGTGCAACATATCCCTTCTTTGGGGCCCCCTATTGTTATACTTCACTACTACTATCCCATCAGAATAAGCCAATGTCGAAAGGAGGCTGGCACCAGCAGCAGATATTGGTTCAGCAAAAAAGCATCCATGACGCCTCAAGATCCTAACTCTAACAAATGTGGTCATACCTTTATGTAACTTGACATTTGAAGTCAGCTTGGCTACCTGCTTCGCAACGGGAGGACCATTAGTCTTTAGGATATTGTAAAGCAATGGTAGTCCAAAGGTGTAAAAGGCGACAAATGCAGAAACAGGGTAGCCAGGAAGCACGATTACTGGCTTTCCATTAGCTATGCCTAGAGACGTTGGAGAGCCCGGCTTCATTGCAACACCGCTTACAATGATTCCAGGCTTTCCGATCTCATTTATTAAGCCAGGAACATAGTCCTTTTCACCTACTGAAGAGCCGCCAGATATGAGAATTACGTCAAACTTTAGTGCATGCATTATTTTCGCACGGATCAGAGATCTTTCGTCTCTACATATCCCTAGGTCTATTGGCTCCCCACCTTGCTTTCTTACCATGCTAAAGAGCATGAACCTGTTGCTATCAAATATCGAAGCATTGCCAAGGTTCGACCCAGGTTCTGCCAGTTCGCTTCCAGTTGAAAGCACCGCAACTTTGACCTTTTTATAAACAAGTATCCTAGATATCCCAACAGACGCAATTAGCCCGATATCCGCAGCAGTAAGCCATGTTCCTTTCTTAAGAAGAATTTGTCCCTTCCTTAGGTCATTTCCTCTTGGAGTTATATTGCTTCCTTTGCCTATCTTGTCTGGGATGCAAATTTTCTTTCCTTTATCCTCAATTAGAACGTCTTCGATCATTATCACCGAGTCTGCGCCCTTTGGAATCTTTGCTCCTGTTGCAATTGCAACCGCTCTGCCGGAACTAATTCTTATCGGGGAGTTTTTGCCAGCACTAATTTCGCCTACCACGTTGAGCACAGCATGACGGTCTCTTGTTGCTTTCTTTGTATCGCTTGACATGACTGCGAAACCATCGACTGTGGATCTCTGAAACGGTGGAATATTTATGGGGCATCGAATGCAGTCTGCCAAGATTCTGTCAGTCGCTTCAACCAAGCTAATATATTCAGTCCCAACTGAAATGCCAGAGAGCTTGCTTTGGAAAAGAAATTTTTTAAGAGCCAAGGAAATTGAACAGTATTTTCTATGGCTGCTTATCTTCATAGATGCAGCATAGTGCATCAGGGAAGCTGATGATGATTTGGCTTTCAATAAGTACTTCCATGTCGATCCCTTCACCATCATTAAAATACATTTTTCCAAATTACTCCCAATTATTTCCAGTATACTTAACGGGTTGTAACCACTTATACCTAACGATTCACGTTCTCTTGCTTGAACTTCTTAGGCAAAGTTAACATTGTGACTCGAGGTCCAAATGAATGTTGATTATATGTATAGCAACAAGTCAACTCCTCACTGCACATTAACTGTATACTTGTCCTATCCTTTCAATCTTATATTGTAGTTGAGCTTAGACTTCGATGTGACTAGGGTTATTTCACTCAATGTGGGACTTCCACGGACTGTGAACTTCCGCGGGCAAGCAGTGACTACAGGAATCTTTAAAGAACCTGTAAAGGGGCGAATAAAGCTACGGAGACTTAACCTCGATGGGGACAAGCAGGCAGACCTGACTGTTCATGGTGGACCTGACAAGGCTCTGTACGCCTACCCAGCCGAGCATTATGATTACTGGAAAAAGCGACTACCAAACATGAAACTACCATTGGGCATGTTCGGAGAGAATCTTACGACGGAAGGATTGCTCGAAGACCAAGTTAACATCGGCGATGTATTTCGAATTGGTTCTAGCGAGGTAGTGGTCACACAGCCAAGGATGCCTTGCTATAAACTTGGAGTAAAGTTTGGGCGTATGGACATCGTTAGGCAATTTATGGAAAGCAAACTCACCGGGATCTATTTTAGAGTTCTAAAGGAAGGAGAAGTTGGAGCTGGTGATGAGATCGAGCTTATTAGCAGAGATGAGAATAATGTCACAGTTAAAGATATTGTCCGTCTGGTAACCGGCGAGGGTAGCATTGCAACACTCCGGCGTGCAGTTCATATCGAATCCCTTGCTGAAGGTTGGCGGCAAGAATTTCTAGAACAGCTGGCTCAAAAGGATGAAATAGGATAAAAGAAAAATATGTGCAAAACGAATTTACCAATAGGGAGCTTTAAGCTCAACCATGATTACACAAGAAAAATAGTTGGCCTGCTACAGTCTCAGCGGCAGACACTCTCCCTTAATAATCTGATTGTTTATCCAGCAATAAGATTTGAATTAGTCCTGGAAATATCGTCTTGTCGCGGGGATTAAGAACTACTACTAGTTGTTGCTTCAATTCTGCAAAAATACGATCAAAGATGAATAATATGAAATAATATATAAGCAACAGTCAAGCACCAAGTCTGGACAGGGATTCAAAGAATCCGGGTTGTTCTGTTGACGTCGTGAAATCTTGAGCTTTGAAATACTGTTGAATGTATTTGTCGTAACACTCTTGGCAAAAATCCAAGTGGTTAAATTCCTGCTCCCATCTAACAACAATAGTGTGGAAGTCTTGATCTGAAGAAATCTGCTTTCTGCATGCCCGGCACTCGCTAGAAGTACCGTGTCTATGTACTAAACTAAAACGATAGGGCATGGCCATTTCAGTCATTTTCTTGATGCTCGTAAGTAATTAGGGCGAGAGGTTATTAGATTTATGGTTTAGCTTTTATCAATCCCTAGAATTGGAATAATTACATATCCTATCTTCAACCTTATGACACTCGACTTGCAATACTCACGGCTGGCTTGTTTGCTTCTTTTGTTGGCTTCCACTTCGATGACAGCAGACTCTCCTTCGGATATAATGGCGATAGGAGATTATTAATTCGAGTCAAAAGCATAAGGGGGAATGGAGTAAAATAGGTATAAAAAAGCAGGTTTGTTGTTAATACATATATTTTCACAAATAGTAGCACCTGCCTCCTCCTCCCTTCTTTTGGTAATACTTTTGATGATATTCTTCTGCTTTGTAGAAGGTCGATGCTGGAGCTATTTCAGTCATTATTCTCTTGTTCTTGAACCGTCCGGACATTTCTAGTTCTTCCTTTGATTTCCTGGCTATTTCTTCTTGTTGCGGTGTATGGTAGAATATAGCCGACCGGTCCTGAGTGCCATAGTCAAACCCTTGCCTATTCTTGGTTGTTGGGTTATGAATTGACCAGAACACTTCAAGCAAATCCTCATACGATACCTCTTTTGGGTCATACATTATTTGAATTGCTTCTGAGTGACCTGTCCTGTCCGCGCAAACGTGCTTGTATGAAGGATACTCAAACCACCCTCCGGTGTAGCCAACAATCGTAGATTTTACGCCCTTTACTTTTCTGAATTCTTCTTCAACGCCCCAAAAGCATCCAGCAGCAAAAGTGGCTGTCTGCAGGTTATTGCGATTCTCTGATAGAAGAAGTGATGCTTGGGCCGTATCCTTCTGCAAATTGGTTTTGATCATGGGACTTTCTTAAACTTGCACCGATAAGTCCCTTTTTCCAGATCTCTTCCACATTGAGGTTGGGACATATTAATGCTAATTAATCTCTGGTAGGGTATTTTTTCGATATTAATATTTAAGTTCTATCAGCTATCTTTTGTTGCGCCTGGTGGACGGATGACCAGCTAAATTCCTGGAGCAGCGCCAACAAATATCACTGTATATCAAGCATAGTAGGCTATGAGAAATGCTGATCCACCAAATTCTATCGCCATGCATGGCATATACCCTCTTGGATACATAAGCAATTCCCACAATCTTACGGATGGCTCATTTCTGTTAAAGTTTCTACCATCCCGGAGGGCTATTATAGTATGCGGTTGATTGGTAGTTCAGTTCCGCAATTACGACATGAACCCATTGCATATTGATTCTCTTTACCGCAATTTGGACAATTTTCAACTATTGAGGTTGTCATGCTATCGTACCGCTGTTCTAG
>JAICVG010000091.1 GCA_025935445.1 Nitrososphaera sp.
AGACAGGTATCCTAACCAGGCTAGACTACCCATCCGGCAAATTGCTCGTCAGTTGAGCGGATCGATATTAATAGTATTTGGAGTTGCATGCTAGTAAAAATAACCAATATATACCATGCTACAATTTTGATTTCTGAAAAATGCCTCAAGTTGAGAGTATAAAAATTCCTGTCTTCTTTTGATGATTGTTGCATTTTTACTGCCATGATTCTTTTGACTCTTGCTTTTCCCATTGCGGTTGCCCACGGCGGGCACCAGCCGCCTGCAGCCGATTTTGAAGGCAAGATGGCTAGCCTCTTTGTCAAGCTCGACCCGCCTGTAGTAACTGATAGTGATCGCACTTGCAATAGCTGCAATTATAATAGCTGCCAAGAGGATGTCGTTTCTTCAGATGGGCAAGATGTATTAGATATATTGCCCATTTAATTTTATGTCAGATGATGAGTATCGCAAATTGTCGCAGAGTGAGATAGAGCAGGAAGTAGGCAAGCTTAATAACTGGAAGGTTGTCAATGGCAAGATAAACAAGACATTTGAGTTTGACGACTTTGTGCAGGCATTTGGATTTATGACAAAAGTTGCAATGAATGCAGAAAGGATTAACCACCATCCAGAATGGTTTAACGTTTACAACCGCGTTAGGATCGACCTTATGACACATGACGTCAATGGCATAAGCAACTATGATATCGAGCTTGCGAAGATCATCGACACTATTGCCAAAGCCTGAATGTATCCGTTAGGATTAAGCCGCTGCTTTTTTTTGCATCGCTTTATTCTCTGCTACGCTTGTGTCACGTGGACGTACCAGCCATGCTGGGGATAAAACCTTATGTTGCAATGCTGATCATAGATGTTAAAAGAAAGTGTCTTCTTACATCACCTTAAGTGCTCAAGGCGGAGCTTCTTAATCCATTTGTCATCTGACTTTTCCTTTCGCTACTGCTGCCTGCTATCATACGATAGTCATTCTTGCCCCCTCGCGGGATTCTTATATTGTGAGGGTAATAGATCTGTGCACGAATGAGGTAAATGAATATGGTATCTTTTCCATCTGTTGAACAGGCAGATAAGAAAGGCTATTGGATTAATGAATTAGAATCGCTTGGCATATCGCCAAAAGAGATTGAAAGGGATTATGAAAGTGAATCTGACTGTATCAAAGAACTTGCCGATCATGTGGAAAATATCAAACAGGCATTATACCAAGAATACAAAACTTCCTATAGTGAAAGGATAATACAGCTAAAAGGAGAGGAAGAAGAAGAAAACGCTATCGTTGTTTAGCAGAAAACAATATCAAGAAATTCAGAAAAAATAAGACTGCCATTATGTCCCAGAGTTAAGCAATAACACCTATGATAGAGACTAGCATATCTTGAGGCAGTCATAGGATCATCACATCAGAAACCTCAAGATACAGGGCAATCCTTGTTCCAGTTGGAATTGAGGCAGTAAGATCATGCCAGCTATGTCAAACATCACTAGCTCAGGATAAGACAATAGTGAGCAGAAGTCAAATAAGAAAGATAAATAATTTGTTTTAGATCCGTTAATTTAGTTCGTTATCATGTTACCGGAATAACGCCTACCCTTGAAATAGGAACCCTCAATGTAACAACTCCATCAGAATATATTGCTGTTCCAGTCACTTTTTCTCCCTCTTTGATAGAGATAGGCAACGATATTCTTTTATCTATTTGAACAGGTCTCTGTTTATAGAGTATGGTACCAAGTCTTTCATCCTCTGGTTCCATTCTTTTTGCTCTTATTGAGAGGATATCTTCTTCAATACTAATCTTGATCTCATCTCTCTTAAAACCCGGTAAGTCAATCTTAACAATCAGGCCATTTTCATCTTCATACATATCTATTGCTGGCATTACAAATTCGTAAAACTCACGTGATCTTTTGCCTATCTCTCGAGACAACTCCCGAGCTGCATAATCGATTAAAGTCATGCAATGTTATATTCCGTGTTCATTGCATAAATATTTTCTACCAGCATTTACCTTGGAGACTACTCTTTGGTGACCTCAAGCAACAGGAAATCGTCACAATAAAGTCCTGAGTCTGTTTGTGCTCTCTATATTTCCCATAGTGCTGAGGTTGTTGTCTCTATTTACACTTTCAGAGTCTTTAACTACTCCTAATCATATGTGATTATAGGGTTAGCGCTTACTCATTTGTTATTTACTATATTCAACTAGTAGCAACAACAAGGCAGTATGACCCAATAGAAGGTAAAGCAAACCATGTAGCAGAAATTGTTGATTCTATCAGCGACTTTATTAAGCAAAGAAAAGCTGGCGCAGACACCCCTAAATAAATTCAATTTCAACTGCATCGCACCGAACTCGCTTGGATTTCATATCTGTAAACTAACAAATACTACTAGTATATCTTGTTTAGCAATTTGTACTTCAGGTTATCTTTAGATGGAATTAGACTATTTCGTGCTACTGTTTGCTCCTTTTTTGCACGTAACGATCAACTAATTTATCTGTTGTAAAGCCATCTACACATCCACTCATTTAATGAATTCATACAAGTGATGTTATGGTAGTCAGGTGGCATCGGCGAAAGACAGGGCGAGCTTATCATAATGTGCCACATAGTAAAGAGGACGGTGCAGGCAGCAATCGGCAACTTGAAGCAGCAAGGCTTGATGATTGAAAGGAATAGGCTAGATGACGCAAGGAAAAAAGTACATTGCCCCATTCAGTCGGACTGGTTATAATAGGCTAGCAATGCCGCAACGGTCTTGGCGTCATTAATCTTGCCATTGAGACATTTCTTAATCGCTGTACTCAGTTTTATCTTCCTTATCCGTATATTTTCATCATCATCGAGAAGACCTCTCGTTATTTCTCTCAGGTTTGTAGCAACAAATACGTGCATCAACTCAGTAGAGTAGCCTGGCGCAAGATAGCATTTCAACAGTGGTCTGAGAGTGCCGGCGTAGCCGATCTCTTCTGCCATTTCGCGAACTGCTGCCTCTCTTGGCGTTTCATCCTTTTCTATCTTGCCTGCTGGAATCTCTAGCAGCACCTTGTTTGCCGCATGGCGGTACTGAGTAACGAGAATAACACTGCTACCTCTGAGGGCCACTATCCCGACAGAGTTCTGATGTCTGACAATTTCCTTATCTACAATTTTGCCATTTAGCGAGAATTTGTCTTTCCTAAGGTTGATGCCACCAGAATAGATCCTGATACTTTCAATTACTCTAACACTTCTCATCTCTTTACAGATGTCTGGCTTGAGATTAAACCTATTCGTTAATTTTATATCCGATTGACGTATGTTTTGATACGTGGAGTTCATCGACGGTGACGGCAACATCATTGTGCCCAAGGCCGTCAGGCCGATAATTGATCTCAAGGAGACTCCTCTTGGCAGCAAAAAGGGAGCCAACAAGCAGTACCGCTGTGGCAGCCTCCACATCAGAGATTATGATACACATTACACTGTCCACATGGACAGAGTGGATCCATTAAGTAACCCACTTGGGCACCTGCTTGTGGATGCTCCGGAGTACTTGGCAGGTGCGACAGCTGCATTCATAGTCGGCAGGCGCTTAGGCACAACAGTCTACAATATGCGCAAAAAGGAGGGCAAGAGCACAAAGGATGCTGTCATCGACGCGATTCTGGCTGGATACATCGCCGGCTCTGCGACAGGCAACCTTATTTTCAACATGACCAACTCGCTGAAAAAGAAAAGGAGTGAGTAAGCTCAACGGAGAGCCCGGCCCAGATCAGAAAAGGGGACACGACTTCTGTCAAAGAAGCATTAGTCTATCCGCGCCCTTCAAAATTGCATGTTGCTAAGGTAGTGCTCAAACTTTTGCCCATCGTAATAAATTTGCGGCGCGACAGGCGCGAATGGGTCAAGCGTGAGGGCAAAAATGTCGATGAAGAAAAGTACCGTAGACATGCTCGTAAAGTGCTCAAAACGTTCATTGAACTTGGGCCGTCATACATCAAACTCGGCCAGTGGCTTTCAACCCGGGTAGACATTTTGCCGCAACCCTACCTTGAAGTGCTCTCAAAATTGCAGGATGATGTCCCCCCTGCTCTGTTTTCACAGGTAAAGCCAGTAATTGAAAACGAGTTAGGCAGGATAGAGGATACATTTGAAGAGTTTGATACTGCTCCTCTGTCTGGAGCAAGCCTTGGACAGGTCTACTTGGCAAAGTATGATGGTAAGCAGGTTATAGTCAAGGTGTCTAGGCCAAACATTGAAAGAGTAATTGAAGACGACATTTACGTTATGAAAAAGATATTGCCTCTTGCAACACGGTTTATCGATCCAAATCTGAGATTCTCGGCAGAAGGCATGATGGCACAGTTCATCGAGACAGTACATGAGGAGATGGACTACCGCATAGAGGCGGAGAACCTGATTACAATCAAGCGCAATCTGGCAGGCGATCCGTCAGTCATAGTACCGGACATATTCTTGGAGAGGACTACCAAACATGTGCTTACAATGAAATATGTTCCAGGCGTCAAGATAACTGACATTCCAAGGCTGGATGAAAAAGGGATCGACAGAGAAAAGCTTGTAGTGCGCGTGCATAGACTATTCTTCAAGATGCTTCTTCGTCACAATATCTTTCATGCAGATCCGCATCCAGGCAACATTTCAGTTGCAGACGACGGCCGCCTGATACTGTACGACTTTGGAATGGTGGGAAGGCTTGACAGCGAGACCCGTATCCGGCTTATCCGCCTCTACCTTGGCCTGATAGATAGGGACCCCGAGAGGACTGTCAACGTATTGATAGAGCTTGGGACGCTTGAGCCCACAGTGAACCGTTACGTAGTTGAGCGAGGCATTGCACTCAGTATCCAATCCCTGCATGGTAGGCAGGTCGACAAGATGGAGGTAAAGGCTCTAGTAGACCTTGCAAACAAAACAATGAGCCGATTTCCTTTCCGACTTCCAAAGAATCTTGCGCTCTATATGCGTATGTCTTCTATTCTTGAGGGCATCTATTACCACCATAAGGTGACATTCCAGTTCGTTAAGGTGCTTGCAGGCCTCCTTGAAGAAGAGGGTCTTTTACGTGACGCCTACATTGAGGAAGTAAAAATATCTGCAAAGAGGTTTGCAAAGGGAATTCAGGATTCGGTAAGCGTAGCTCCGCTGTTAAAGACATACCTTGAAACGAAAGGACCTCCAGACAGATATGAGAAAAATAATAGCGCGCTTGCATCAAGCATACTTGCTTCTGCATTGTTTATTGGATCCGCCTTAATGTTGCCATACAACTTTTATCTTGCGTACGGTGGCTTTGCCGCATCTGCTGCGGCAGTTGTAGTGGCATTGAAAAAGAAAATTTAGACCATATGTATGCTGGGAAAGTAGCTGCTGAATTAGGATATCACATTTAGAATATAATGGAATGATGCAATAGTTATATGATGAGTATTATATGTGGCGAAGCACAATCCTGTGATCAATTGGGCTGCACTTTTCTATTTTCACTTTTCAATCTCAGAATCTTACTATAGTTGAAAGTGGTAAAATAATTATGCATTTACTTTATTGGAATGTTTGTCGATTTCGGTAAACTCGTAAAATTCTCTAGATCTGCCATCCAGCTCTCTTGCCACATATCTTCCAATCCCCTGGCATAATAACTTCATCAAGATGATATAAATCCCTTTATTTTCAGCCTTGAAATTTAACAAAGTAAAAATACTCCGACGAGGATATGCACCCAAGTGAATGTATGCTGGTTCTTACGAGATGCCAAACTGCAACGCCTGTGGTAGACAAGTGAGGCCG
>JAICVG010000181.1 GCA_025935445.1 Nitrososphaera sp.
CAGTAGCCTGAGTCGCGTTTCCAAATCCTACAGCCAGTATACCGTTTTGGATCATTATCGTAACAGGAGTATCTTGCAGTACAGCTGTGCTGTTTGAGGCAACATCTATTGTACCTGCCAGCACTAGATTGTCATTTATCTTATTAATGGAATGCAGCTCAAGCCCGCTCATTTTATATTCTATAGGGGCAGTACCGTTTGAGGGTTTGTAGATAAAATTGTCGACAAATCCTGACGTGCCGTTTAAAGACCAGTCGCCAAAGAGGACGGCTTCCACCTCACCATTTGTGAGGTTGAGACGAGAGCTTGCAATCTTGCCTGATGATTGCCTATCTATTTGAAGATTATCGTTGCCTGTACTGGTCACTATCCTGTTTGAAGAAGAGGTACCCTCACCGCTACTGCTTTCGCTAGTTATAACTGAGCTACTAGTAGAGCTCGACTGGGACTGGCCTGATGACTGCTGGATTACTGTGCTGTCACTATCGCTTGAACGCTGCTCGCTCACCGTAGATGACTGCTGCTGAGTAGTTATCGAGGCTGCCGCCATGCCATTGTTGATTCCATAGCCAACAATAATGAAGGCAGCAGTGGCAAGTAATGCAGTGACAACATAAACAGTCAGAATCATAGTGGGCATAAACGAATAAAGGTTATAAAGATTGTATATATGGCATACTAGTTTTATCTATTACAATTCGTCTACAGAAAATTAAATGCAATGGCAGATTATCATAGGTTCTTGTCTGCAGTTGTTATGCTGCATATGTTACATATAGGCAAACTGCATTGGCTGTGAGTATCAGCTTGATCTGTGAAGTAGATCAATTTTTCTGCTTCCCAGGCTCTAGACTAGATATTGCATTCGGGATATACACATCGGGCTTTTAGAGTGCATAATTGTATCAAAAACATCTATTGTGGAGTCGAACACGCCTATAGCGTATCCCACCTGTTAGGAAAAATATTTCTGTTCTGAGAGAAGGTCCGTGCATCCGCTACTGCCAATGCCTACTGAACTACTTACATGTCACTATCTTGCTGTAGAGCACCATTCTTAGATAGTCCAGTTTATCTGCTCGTCAAGAATATACGGTAGGCATCTGCTGACTCATTTGTCAATATAACCTTGTTTGTATTAAGGCATCTCCCCGGTAGTAGATGGTTCGTACAAATGTGTAACTAAATACGATCAGCTGACCACTCTTAAATAGTCAACCTTGTGCATAATTTGAATAACAGAACCACAGAGTCCGCTGGTCAGGTATACGATGGCCACGATTGGACGTCGATATTGATGCGTAGTGTTTACTTCTGTTACTATGCCTCAATGTTTTCCACATGTCCATAGAATGGTATGCTAGTAGTTGCCTTCATAACGTTGATAGCGGGAATGCCGGCACAATTACTAGCAACAGCAGAATAAAACTCTATAATTTTCATATAACGTTGTTCCAATTCCTTTCCCTAAAGGAAAATATCAAACATGTGCAGTTAAAAAGTAAAGAGATTCTATATTGAGGATCAACCCAAACCCGCCATTGGATAGAGAGGCATTTTATGCATATTTTGTTATAGGGAGTTTGTATTGCTACTGCCATCAGTTGATGTGAACTCGCTTTTGCCAACCCCAGTTGATCCTATCGTCTCCTGTTCCCCTAGAGCTTCTTCAGATGCAATCTCGGTGAATGCGTCAAAAGACCTGCGGTCATTGTCTGCAGGACTAGGTACTGTTTCAACACGTGTGGCCTTTGGCCGAGACACTGCTTTTCTCCTGACCGCCTTTTTCTTACCACCCTTACGAACCTTGGTCGTAGCTTTTTTCTTCATGCTACCCTTCTTCCTTACCTTCGAGGGATTTGCTTGCTTTCTCTTCTTTTGTTTGCTTTTGGCTTTTGCCATAACCGTTAGCATTAACTAACCACTTATTCTTAAGCTTGTTCTTTTTAGATAAGCAGAAATGAATTTGCAAAAATACACCAATATATCGCTAGCAGCGTAGAACAGGACAGAAGATATCTAGACCGATCAATTTTTGTTAACTCGAAATCTTCCTTTTGTAACCTCATATCACCATAGTTACATATGTCTCTATTAATTGAGCAGTACTAAATCCTTCAAAAATCTCTCTGCTCTCCGGTAGTATTTTAGAATAAGATATAATAATTGAGTTAACCTACAATTGTCCATTCTTGACAGACAGTAAAGGCTACTATGCAGTTCTTGGCGTTTCGGAGAAGGCCAGCTACAAGCAGATCAAGCACGCCTATAGGCGGCTTGCCCGAAAATATCATCCGGATAGGAACAACTCAGTCTATGCTGAAGAAATGATAAAAAAGATAAACACTGCGTTTGAAGTTCTGTCAGATGGGACAAAGAGGGCGCAATATGACAAGATGGAATTTGATAGCTCACCGGAGATTGAGCCAAAACAAGAGCCAGCGCAAACAAATCTCAAGAGATGGAAAATGGCAAACGAAAGTGTGGTTACAGATGTTTTCAATGGGCCATACTTACTTGATATGCCAAGGGGCAGATTCCACATAATTGTCGAGCCTTCGCTGTGTATGGCGTTTGGCAGCTGCGAAGTTCTTGCGCCAAAAGTCTTTGTGGTGGAAAAAAACAAAATGGTCAATCCAAAGGCAAAGGTCGAGTGCGAAACATGTGCCGACTATGAAAGTATACATGCTGCTGCAGCCACTTGCCCGACTAAGGCCATAAGGATCATCGACCGCTACACTGGTGATCAGCTCTATCCATAGTAAATTTAAATTGCTCTGGTATTGTGCTGTAACCCATGAAGCTTTTCTGTATTGGATGCGGCCCAGGAGACCCAGACCTTCTCACAGTGCGGGCAGCAGACCTTATAAAAAGCGCAGATATGATATTTGCACCCACTGCAAGAGAGGGCAAATCCAGCATCGCGCTTTCTATCGTTGAAAAATATATTGGCAACTTTGCCAAGACAGTCAGCCTTGTTTTTCCAATGGTCAAGAACAGGGAATCGCTCAGGGATTACTGGAAGAGAAATGCTGATGAAATTGCAAGTGCAGTCAAAACCGGCAAAAAAGTCATATATCTTACAGTCGGAGACCCGGCGCTCTATAGTACCTGGATATATATCCAGCGCGAATTGAAAAGGACGCATAAGGACATCGAAATCGAAATTGTGCCCGGTGTGACGTCTATGTTTGCGATTGCCGCCAAAGCAGGGATAAGCTTGGCAGAAGGCGACGAAACCGTAGCTATTGTGCCAGCGTGTTATGATCTGGAAAAAGTCAAGCGCACAGCCAGCGCCTGTGACACTGTCATTTTTCTAAAGGATGGACGCTACTTTGACAGGGTAATTGATATGCTGGGGGAAGCAGGATTTCCCGACAGCGCGACTGTTGCAATAGCTCAGAATGTTTCAGACGAAGGAGAGCTGCTTGAGATGAAAAAAATTTCAGAGCTCCGTGGCAAAAAAGGCCCAACTGAGAAGTACTTTTCTATCATGGTGGCAAAGAAAAATGCCAGAGACTAGGACTGTGTATTTTGTGGGCTCAGGCCCTGGCGATCCTGAGCTTATCACACTTAAAGCAAAAAAGCTGGTAGAAGAAGCAGACACTATTATTTATTCCGGCTCACTTCTTAACCCGAGGATCCTCCAATACGCCAAGAAAGGCGTGCAGCTCTACGATGCTGCAATAATTGACAGAGAAAAGATCTATCAGATCCTGTACGACTCTGCTAAGGAAGGCAAGGTTGTTGTAAGATTCCACGATGGGGACCCAGCACTTTTCAGCGCAATTCGGGAGCAGATAGACAAGCTGGAATCAGACGGCATAAAGTGCAAGGTTGTGCCAGGCGTAACTGCTTTATTAGGAGCTGCTGCAGACATGAATTTAGAGCTGACACTGCCGGGAGTAACACAGACTTTGATAATAACAAGGGCAGAGCTTCGCACGCCAGTTCCAAAGCGCGAATCAATAGCTGAGCTTGCCAAACATGGTGCAACAATGGCATTCTATCTGAGCGTGCACCTAATAGGCGAGGTAGTAAATGAACTACTAAAGGGCGGAGAAGGAGTGTATACAGAGAAGACGCCAGCTGCTGTAGTCTATCGAGCGACGTGGGAAGACGAAAAAATAATCAAGGGGACACTTGGAGACATTGCTAAGAGGACAAAGGAAGCC
>JAICVG010000040.1 GCA_025935445.1 Nitrososphaera sp.
ATCGCTTTATAGCACAGCAGGCATCAATATTTCCTCCCGACGATGGCGACCGCGATGAAAAGGTATTCAACCGCCTCCTCAAATATGGTATGATAAGGGAAAAAAAGAGTGAAAGCATCCTGCATAAGATCAGATTGGCATCCAACTGGGGAGACGACAACATGGCAAAGGATGAAAAGTTTGAAATACGACTTTCCGATCTGCATAGAAAAGCAGTGCAGGAATTGATCGAAGCGATCAGACCGTTTACAGGCTTACCAGATTCTCCAGATACTGCCAAGAACCTTCAATCTAATGTATTTTCTATTGCACGGGCTAATGGTATTGAGCCAAAAGAGTTTTTTGCTTTATTGTATAAAATGTTCCTAAATACCGATAGAGGGCCTAGGATAGGTAATTACTTGCTCGACCTAGGAATAGAAAGAGCAACACATATGCTTAAGAGATATATCGATGCCTGATCAGATTTATCGAGGGCTAATTATTTTCTCGTTTTGAGATTTAACTATTAGCCAAAAGACTTTTTCAGCGATTTTTGATTGGATCGAACATAAAAGAGTCAATAGGTGCATAAATCCAATTAAAGCCTGTCTGGTTCAATTCCAATTTATCCCATCTCATTTCCGAGAAGAAATCATCCTCCTCCCTCCAATACTGGAGCTCCCTCTTATATTCATAAATTATCTATGCATTGCTGTACAGATATTGCATTTACATAAGGTCAACAGCAAAAGAACAGCAAAAACAAAGAGAAAAAAAGAAAGAAAAAGGAGGGTTATACAACTTCCCTAATTGTCTTCATCAGTTAGTATTGCTCTAGGCTGGTGTACCAGCGGTTTCTCCATCGTCAGCGTCTCCATCTTCAGCAGCATCTGTGTCTTCAGCAGCACCAGCTTCTTCTTCAGCAGCACCAGCTTCTTCTTCAGCAGCACCAGCTTCTTCTTCAGCAGCACCAGCTTCTTCTTCAGCAGCACCAGCTTCTTCTTCAGCAGCACCACCTTCTTCAGCAACTGCTAGTGAGGCATTGCTTATACTATTCTGAGTCTCTGCTGGTAAAACCTGAGCACTTACAGCATAATTTGCAACAAATGGCGTTCCGTCTAATGTGTGAAGCCAAAGTGCATTGCCTGCAAATGGGATTGATGCTGATGGAACTGGTGTATCGCCATATGGTGGAGTAATTATAGTGATTGCTATGCTTGTTTGGTTGTCAAGCGGTGAAGTAAGCAATGTTCCAAACCCATCCTCTGTAGCATTTAGCATGGATTGCTCAGTTGCATTGAGAGTTTGCACATCTGCAATGACTACCTCTACTGGCGCAGAAGCTGTATAGGTAAGTACTCCGCTATAGATAGAACCATCTTGTCTTAATGGCAAAAGAATTGCCGCTTGATGTTCTTCATGGCCCGGTAACGGGTCTTGTATCGAAGTTATTGTTCCTTGGCGGACTATTCGTTCTTGTCCTCCACCACCACCACCCTGTTGTCCTGTAGTAGCGCCGCCGCCGCCGTCTTGTTGTCCTTGAGTTTGTGCAAAAGATATTGTTGCCGCTCCTCCTGTAGCTATTGCTCCCGTCATTGCCCCAACGGCAATAAACAGAGCAGTAGCAGCAATTAACTTGCGTTTGCTTTGTGCTATTGGCATTGAAAGATTGAAGCCAGTATAAGATATATTGATTGTCAACATATGTTACGTTGATAATTACTGATTCTTGTCATAGAGTTTGCTTCCTCCCTTAGTGTTATATAGATCTCCTTTGCAGCTCGAAATCCTAAACATACCTGCAAAATATATTTTTACCTGAATTTAATTGATACAAGTTTCTATTTTTTCTTTTTTTATAGAGAAATTATAATAATGGGCCATAACAACAATCATTCTTTCGTTACTATTGTCTGGCTTTGTTGATAGATTTCCACTAACACCTCTATGAGTTAAAGACCTTATCGTCTGACAGTTCGGCTAGCCAAAACATGGTAATAATAATAATGGCAAATGACGGTCAAAAGACTCAAAATCCGAAATCTGGCATCTATGCATTTCTAGAAACACTATGCGCTTATAGCTTTTGCTGCAGCCTCAACACATAAAGTAGTAACTGAAAAGCTGTGGCTTCGAGGAAAAGCAGCAAACAATACCGCACCACCGACCCGTTGGTACAATCAGTATCTGATATCTAACAATACACACACATGTTGCAAGCTCTAACCTGATAAGATATAATACAGACTGCAAGATAAGATATTTGAAAAGACAAGTGCATTGGCAAAGGTCTTAGACCAGGAGCTTCTTGAATCATGAAGGTAATAATCTTCTCACATGAATCTGATCTTGACGGCCTCTATTCTGCCGCGATAGGACTTATGCGCTATCCCCAAGCAATGACTGTGTTTTTGGGCTATGGTGCTGAAAATTTCAATAAGCTTGGTAACTTTATTTACTCTGCAACTCGATACTCGTCGTCGGAGTCCGGACAGATAGTCATTGCAGACCTTGGGCTCAACGACGAGTTGATCGAAACCTGCAGGAAGACATTTTCAGATGCAGTATCCAAGGGCTGGAAGATAATGTGGGTTGATCACCATCCTTGGTCACAGCAGGCAATTGAGGCGATCAAGCCCTTTGTCGAAATTGTGCTTGATGTTTCGGGAAGAAAATGCGCAGCAGACCTAATGTATGAAACGCTTCTGCCCGGCAACACGCTGGCTGCAAAACTTGCAAGCATGGCTCATACCATGGACTTTTTCACAAGGGATCAGTACCTTACGCCAATATCAGAGCTAATACGCTACTATCAAACGTTCCCTGACTTTTATTATCGGCTGTCAGATCTTGCAGTGAAATCTGCTAGGGGTATCTTGTGGGATGTGGAGATGCAGGATGACTACAACAATTATGTGCATCTGCGTGATGAGGCAAAAGCGCAGGTCTTTGCCTCCATGCAGATAAGAGAGGCTGGCAGGTTCAAAGTAGCATATGCCCAGTCCTCTCCGTACCTACAGAGCAGCCTATTTTCAGAGGAAGTATTTGCTAAGACAAACACCGATGTAATGATGCTCTACAGCACTAAGGGCAAAGTAAGCATACGGCGTAACAATGACGCAATTTCGTGCCGTAGCATTGCAGCTAACCTCTCAGACGGAGGAGGCCATGACTATGCCGCCGGCGCAACGTTCCAGAGCGACCCTTCAGATACTGCTGCGGTTCTTTCGGAGCTTCAGGCAGCCGTAGGCAAGGCATTGGCCAGCAGCAAGTAAACAGACGTGTGTAGACGTGTGTGAACACTCAAATACTTTAAAGGAAGATTTGCTGAAATAGTATCACATGATAAAGGGCAAGGTCGCTATAGTGACGGGAGCAGGCGGTGGAGTTGGAAAGGCGATTTCAAAGAGACTTTCTTCTGAAGGATGCAAGGTCATCATGCTGGGCAGAGACAGAACCAAGTTGCAAAAAGCAGCTTCTGAAATAGGTAATAAGAAGAATACGATGACAGTAATAGCAGATATTACCAAGGAAGCTGAGGTACTCAGCGCAATCGATCAGACAATCAATTCATTTGACAAGATAGATATCTTGGTCAATAATGCTGGCATAATAAACGATCCAATGGCATTTCATGAAATGAGTGAGGACCAGTGGGATGACCTTGTCAAAACTAACCTTTTTGGCATGTTTAGAATGACCAAGTCTATAATTCCGATAATGATGAAAAATGGGGGTGGCAGTATCGTCAACATCTCATCGGTGCTCGGCATCAGATCTATCCCTCGAGTGCCGCTCTCAGTATACGCTGTGACCAAGGCCGGCGTAATAATGTTCACAAGGAGCATTGCAGTTGAATATGGACAATACAAAATTCGTTGCAACTGCGTTGCTCCTTCCACTATCCGGAGCTCAATAATCGAGCCGTATCTACAAGATGAGGAAGCTAAAAAACTTCTAGAATCTACATTTCCTTTGCATGTGATAGGGGAACCGGAGGACATATCCGGAGCAGTGGCCTATCTCTGCTCTGACGACTCCAAGTGGGTCACAGGCACTGTCATGATGGTTGACGGTGGCCTATCTGCGAAACAATAGCTGAAACTATTATCAGAATTGTTGTGCTAATACCTACTACAGACGATGAAAGATAGAACGAAAGAAACCATTGATGCTGCAAAGCATGTGCCTGCTTACGATGCAACGCGAATCAATCGTGCAGTAGAAAGAGCGGCAAGAAACCCTGATTTTGTAAATCTCGCTGTGGCCCAGCTTGCAGGCCTTACATTTCCGGCATTCAAGCATAACATCATAGATCATATCAGAAGCATCAATACCCATGATGATAAAAAAGAACAAGATGATGATATTGTCGCGCTTTTTGAAAGCCTTGATGGCCATATTGAGTTTCGCGATCCGTACCATGTGCAAAAGGCATTTGAAGAAAATGTCCCCTCCAAGAAAAAGGATTACCAGATAACGGACAATACGCGCGAAAGCCCAGATGTTAGGATCCGCCAAACCAATGCTGATGCTAGCATCAAAGACCGGGAGGCTATTAGCGAAAAAGAGGAGCGCAAAGATTACCCTGAGGTGACTCCAACTGCTATGTCAAATTTCATATGCGACAATTGCGGTAAGGCATTTCAAAATCAGCAGGATCTGGTCCATCACAGGCAATTTGAAAGCGGCACATCTGCAACATAGGAATAAAAAATTATGCTATGCAGATAATTTCAATAGTTTTTTACTAACCCTTAATACCTCGATATTCTGATAATAGGGGGGTATATAGTATGAAGAGGCTGGACATCGTTATTCCTCACGAACGCCTCACTGATGTCAACGACCTGCTGCACAAGCACAAGGTAGGTGGTATGTCATTCTATGAAATCAAGGGAAGGGGAAGGGCAAAAAGGGAACCCGTTTCAGTTGGAAGAGGGGTCATGCGGTATACTCCAGAATTTGGCTTTCGCACTAAAATTGAAGTGCTGGTGCCTGACGCTACAGCCAAGCAAATTATTGACGACGTGCTCAAGGTTATAAGCACTGGCTCTGCGTCTGATGGCAAGGTCTTTGTTTACGATGTTGCCGAAGCATACGATATAGGGAGTAAGGAAAAAGGTGACACCGCCCTTTAACAATCTTCTTACTGGTTCTTGATTTTATCTTTGAAATTATTTTTTTTGAACATCTCTTAGTTAAGCATCATCATATAATGTTACTACTGCCGACCTTAGGTAGGGGAGGCGTAGCAGGAAAAGAGGGGGTGAGTGTGTGCGTGTGAGCTTGTGCGTGTGAGTTTGTGCGCGTGTGTCTCCGCCATCCGTATAGTCGTCGCTGTAGCTTTGGGTAAATCGGCAACATACTATTATTATTTTTATTATATGTTTTTCATATTTACTCAATTGTAGCAAGATAGTATCGTTTTTGACACGATCTGAAAATTATTAGCATCTTTTGAGAAAGAGTTATAATCTTGCAGAGCCGTATTTTGGTATGGAAGAAAAAAGAACCATGCCTGTATGTTTTACTTCAGACCAGCTGAAGCTGGTAGAAGAATATGCAAAGAGAAAAGGCATGCTAAACGTAAGTCAGGCTATCGAAGATCTAATAACAAAATAAAAAATTTGGATTTCCTATAGCGCGCCTTCGCCGCGCTGCTTTGATCCGATGTCGATTGCCTCGTCCACATCTGAGACAAATATCTTGCCTTCGCCAGCAAGCCCTGAACTTGTGCCGTCCAAGATCTTTGAGATTACGTTGTCAGCCATTGAATCCTTGGTGACAACAACAATTGTTGAATTTACATTAAATTCTGGCCGATAAGTGCTTGTGCCCCTTCCTGAGTGAATTTCTGGGCGGGGTATCTGTCCACGTCCTTTTGATTGATAATAGGTAAAACCTCCCAAGCTCAATTCTCCCAGTGCCGCAAAAGCCTCTTCCAGCCTTGCAGTAGGAACAACCGCTTCGATCTTCTTCAAGATATCTGAACTCAATCCGAAGCTAGGTGGCGCTTTTATTAAAGCATTTTGCATTGCATTAGAATTCTAAGAATACTATACTATTAGTTTTAAAATTAAAAGATATCTAGTTAATCAAAAAAAAGAAGGGGTGGAGGTCATCAGCTCACGCTGACTGTTCCGACCATGTTTGGATGCAGTAGACAGAAGTAGGGGTACTCGCCTGCCTCTGTAAAGGTAAAGTCATATGTTGCAGCTGGAGCTAATATACCAGAGTCAAACGTGCCATCTGGTGTTGCATTTTCACCTGAGTTGACAGTATGTGGTTGTGCGTCCTCATTTGTCCATGTTACTGTGCTGCCGACGCTGACTTGAGCTGGGTTTGGTTGGAATGCATCCGTAGTCTTACTTGAAGAGCCTGTTGTTATGGAAACGCCGGTAGCGGTACCACCGCCACCGTTAGCGCCTGCTGTTGCTCCTCCTGTCTCGGTTGCATTCTCTGTGCCTGCTGCTGCTCCTCCTCCTGACTCTGTTGCATTACTCATTGCAGCGCCTGTCTCTGTAGCATTCTCTGTACCTCCTCCTGCTGCTGCTCCTCCTCCTGACTCTGTTGCATTAGTGCCTGTTACATTAGTCACTGGCAAGCCTTCGCCTTCCGCTGTTTCTGGACCTAACTCTGTTGCATTAACACCTGTTGTTGCACCTGTCGCGTTTGCCGCCATTGGTGGACCACTTACCATTGGGCTTCCTCTTGGAGGCACCATTGTCCCTTGTGGGTGGTCATCTGGAGTCGAATCTGGCGTTGCTAGGACAGCAAACGCTCCACCCTTGAGCACATCATTCATCGCATGATCGACACCTACATAGAGGCCCTCTGATGGGAAGACAGCTTCAATTACGCTACCAGATCCCGGCGGTATGTTCCATGTCTCGTCGTTTAGTACCTGGGTGCCGTACCTATTCTGTACTGAGCCGTCGTGGACACTAATCATGCCAGATATGAAGTGGAATGCCACGTCATCGCTTGGACCTCCATTGACAATATACCATCTTGTCAGTTCGCCTGGCTGGACTTGGAATACCTGAGCGTCAGGATTCAAATCGATCTTCGAAAATGCTCCTATCGACGGAACATACTTGTGAGCCATGCCGTTTGTCAATACGAGGTCTGGATTGCGCGCAAGGAATTTGTTCAGGTCTAGTGTTCCTGTTCCATTTGCTGCAGTGAAGAGGCCCTGGATGTTATTGCCGTAGATTTCGCCAAAGACTACATAGAACTCCTTAGCTGGTTGTTCGTTTGGCGGATGTACCACGATTCCACCATACATGCCGTTTGCAATGTGCTCCCATACTCCATTGAGGCCATCAGCGCCACAGTGGTAGTAGAATACACCTGCAAATGGTGGACTCCATGTCCATGTCACGCTCTGGCCAGGCTGAACGTTAGCTCCGGTTTCACTAGCATCGGAACCAACAGCAGCCTGCGGACCATAACCTGCATGGAAGTCTATGCTGTGTATGACTTCGCCTTCGTTTGTCAGCGTAAATTCAATTGTGTCTCCTTGGTCGACTGATATTACTGGGCCTGGAGTTGTTCCATTAAAGACCATTGCTCTATACATTACCCCGCCAGGGTGTAGGGCATTATCTGGAGCTATCTGCACGTCTTCTTCGCTTGCAATTAAAGTTACTTTCTTTATGTTGCCGCCGGTATTCTCTTCTTCTTGTGCTTGCGCACCAAGAAATCCTGGAATAGGACCTAGTATGATCCCTGCCAGTAGAACACCTGCAGCAATACCTGCTATAACGGGTTTGTTCATTGTAGCCATTGAGAACTGTGTAGTGATTAAAAAGCATTACTTTTTTAGTAAGTTTTTTGATTAACACAGA
>JAICVG010000083.1 GCA_025935445.1 Nitrososphaera sp.
GACAGGAAGACTGAATGAGAATATTGACAGATTTGACTTTTGACTTGATATTTCCACTCAAAAAATATTAAATTTATTAGGTTTTGACAGGTTGAGCTAACTAATTGCTTCATTCCTTGTATCTAACCTACTAGAAGAAAACAAAAGGGGAAGAAAAAGAGTGATTGTGTTTCCGTGGTTAAGCAGGCTGTATCATGCTGCTACTCTGCCACTTCTCCTCCTCCTACTGCTTCTTCCACTACCTCTTCTTCAGTTGCTGCTGTTGCATTGGAGTCAGAGGTAGTAGCATCTGTCGTTGTAGTCGTAGTTGCATTCATTGAAGAAGGAGGACTTTCCTCCATACTAGTAGTAGTATTGTTGCCGGTCGGTATTGGTATCCCACTTTCCCACTCCCACATCGTGACCAAGCGACTTCCGTCCGCACGAAATTCCTCTTGACCTGCCAGTATCATACCATTAAGCTGTGCTAGCATACCTGTGGAATTTGTATGGACTACCGCTATTGCGATGCCCTTGCCAGTGCCATCTTGCATGTTAAACCGGGCTATTTCATACAATGTTGCAGTTGCACTCTCGCTTCCATCTTCTGTGATTACGATTTGTTCTCCGGCTGCAGTGGCTGCAGTGCCTTCAAGTGATACTATTAAGTTTCCGCTGCTATTAGTTCTAATAGGTTCTGTGGTGTTTGGCAAAGTCAGTGTGCCATTTCCAGCAACTGTTGACAGCATATGAGTCTGGTTTATTGGAGTCTCGCTTACTTGTCTTACCTGGTCTTGGTAGATTGGTTGGGGAGACAACTCTATTTCTGATGAAGATGTTGTGGTGTTGCTAGTTGTTGTTGTGGTCGCTGCTGCTTCTTCTGCTTCTTCTGTCGTTGATGCTGCTGTTGCATTATTACCATCAACTGCACCAGGCAATTGCTGCCCTACAGGAATGATTGTTTGAGCAGTCCCGCTCTGAGTGGTATCAAATGGGGGGTCAATACCCGTACCAATGATCGTAGCTACTAGGTTGAAGCTACCCGGGTTATCAAATGTCACAGTTTGCTCATCAGATCCAGAATGTGTGTGAAGATCTGTCATTGACTCGACAGGCTCACCATTTTGATCTATTATTTCAAAGTTGTAATTTACATGCGGTATAGAGTCACCTGAAGAGGGGTCTTGGAAATCAAAGGTGAACTCTATGTCTTCGCCGGGCTCTATCTCAGTCGGCTCCCAGCTAATTAGTACATTTACAGATTGATTGTCTGTTGTTGCAGTTACTGGTTGGGGCATTGTGGTTGTTGCCGCGGCGGTGGTAGCTGCGGCAGGAGCAGCTCCCATAGTGGTTGCAGTAATGATTGCTAATGTGAATAGGGTTGCTGCTTGCATGACATAGCTATTATTTTCCCGATTGATAAGATGCATCTTAGTTCCGAGCACGAATGCAATAGATAAAAGACTTCCCTTAAGGGAAAAAGGGAGAAAAGTAACAGTCAATCAGCTAGTCATTTAAAAGATCTTCCAGATGTTCCTTACAGTCATGGTACGGATATTCTTCCTCATGTTCAGGTCCGTTGGAATGTGAGAGTTTTAACGTAATAATTCCACTCGGTAAAAAATCCCAATATATCAACGGTTTCAGTGGGATGCGGCTGAAATTTGAGAGGAATCTCAAGATGGCATAAGCAGGGTAATATCTTTTAATAATCATCCAACAGTAACGGTCCTAAGGAGTAAACCTAATCTATATCTAGCATGTACAAGTGAATTAGAATACTTGCATTGCTTGGGTTTTTGTCCGACAATTATCTAAAACAAACGTAATTTAATGCCGTAATTCCCTCGTAGTAAAATATGGACCGGGTGGGATTTGAACCCACGACCCCAGCCAGCACTCTATTCTAAGCAAGGCATCTTGTTTGCACTTATTGCACTTCCCATGCGCGGCGCTCCTGTAGGGCTGACTTTGAGATTGTTCCTCTACTTTCTATTGACCGTCATGCAAAAAAATACGCCATGCAGAATTAGGATGCTCACGTACGCTTATTCATCATCCCCTTCCAAGCATCAATGATACGCTCGTACTGCGGCGATGCTGCTCCGATTACACCAAGCTGCATCATAAATCTTAGGTCGTCACGAATCGCTTTGTGTTCCACTATCTTATCATCTGCAATTCTCGAAATATGCGCTGCTTGATATGAGAAGTTGCTACCTTTTGGAGGGATACCAAAGAAGTCCCCCGTATGCTTACCTGTTACTATCATTATCGAAACAACCTTGTCATTTGAAGCAATACTCTCCTGTTCTTCATAATGCAGATCACTAAATGCAGCCCTTAACTTCTTGACAGTATCAACAAACTCCTCAGGACCGCGAAGTTTTGCTCGCTCTGGGCTAGCTTGGGACTCATGGTTAAAATAATTAGGATGTATAAATTCAGAAGCTTTGGTCACATCTCCTGTATTTAGAGCTTCAAACGAACGCCGTACAATCTTGATGTTCTTTTCTTCAGTCTGTTGTTGCGTTGACATATTGTCGCGCGTATATACATCTTGATACTAAAAAACATTCGAAGAATTATCGATCATAACTCATGGGTTGGTTGTTTTAGTATGGTAACTTTTACTGCTATTCTCTGCATCTTCCTTTAGAAATTGAAAGGCTCTTCAACTTATTAGTAACGGAATTGATTGGTCATAATTAATGAAGTAAACATTCTTCAGAATTTCGGCGAATTGAGGCTCATTGCCATTTTTCTGTATCTGTTGCTATTTTACTTCTTTCAATGTTGGGTTATGACAAGCAGTGGAATTTGCGGGTTCGGTGGGATGCAGCTGAGAATTGGGATGAATCTCAATATACAAAAATGGTTAGCTAGGAACTCAAACGATTTATTCTTAAACGCTTCAAAACTTTCAATTAATACAGGTGATGTATTTCTTCTAGATTCATCCTTCAGAGTTAAGCTGCACTTTGCAAAGCATTTGCAGAAGCAAAAAAAAGTCTAATGAGAAGAACTGCGCACACATATGCTGTCAAGAGGAGGATTTATAAGATAAAAAATGAATGACAATAAGTAACATCGCATTTACTTCCGTTAGGCATGCAAATTCTTTAGTCCTTGCAGGAAAAATTCCAGTGACTTGGCTTATATAGATCGAAAATGCTGGTCATGCAGTAATGTCGCAATATCCAGATGAAATCAATAAGATATTACAGATATTACAAATATTTCTATCGACTGCAACCCAACCTAAGTAAGAAAGTATCAGAGATCAGACTGTTCTTTTTGTAAATGCAAAGATTGCGAACGGCGCCGCTTCTGACCATGCAGAATTAAGAGTATCATAAGAATGGTCATATAGTATTCTGGCGATTGCATCATCCTCTAAAATGATACAATATTACGGCGGGTTAGGTGGAACCCAGAACGATATCGGTTCTTCTGGAGGATTCTACTCATCATGAGTAGAACCCTCAGCTTTAAAGTTTCGTCATGTGACACTGTTCAATCTTACGGACTTTTGGCTACCTTGTTCATTTAGGGACTTAGGGTGTTAAGTTATGGATATGGCGGGCTGCAGAAAAAGCTGTTTTGTCTTATTATCTGTTTGGCGATCTTAAAGAGCTGTATGTCGTAAGCGTATTCTCATATGTGAATCATGACAACAAAGGCAAAGTAAATGCAAATGTTGCGCCTTTTCCATCTTTGTTGTTCTCGGCCCATATCTTGCCACCATGAGCTTCAATAATCTTCTTTGAAATGTACAATCCAAGGCCAGTGCCTTTTTCTGACGCAGTTGCGAACTTTGAAAATAGTCTTGGCATGATATCGGGATTTATTCCATACCCTGCATCTTTCACACTTAAAGTTATACTGTTTGCGTCAGGATTAACAGTTGTTGTCACAGCAATAATTCCATCTTGACTAGAGTTTATCGAATTATCGAACAGATTCATTAAAACCTGTGCAATTCTAGTCCTATCTGCTTTGACTAGTACCTGTTGTTGGTTGTCGTCTGCTGGCATATATGAGAATTTAAGATTCTTATTTCCAATATGCTGACTGGCATCGATTATACAATCTCGAATAACGGAGTCAATAGCGAATACCTCTTTGCTTAGCTCTAGATACTTGTTGTTTTCGATTCGTGTAACGTCAAGCAAATTGTTGGTCAGCTTCTCGAGCCTTTTTGCGTTCCTATTTATGATCTCTACCATTGGGATAATCTTCTCTACAGATAGTGATAAAGAGGACCTAAAGCTCGAATTAGATCGAGTCGGAATGCTAGAGGAATCCCGTAGTTGTTCGTAAACAACCTCCTCCTCCTCCCCTCCCCTTTGCAATAGCTTGGTAATGTTTGATATTCTTTCTCGCATTATCTCCGATAATCCAAGAATTGGCTGTATTGGTGTTCGCATTTCGTGCGCAGCAATATTTATGAATTCATTTTGCATACGGTCTCGCTCCCTTAACTGCTCATTGCTAACACCGAGGAGCCTATTTGATTCCAGTAGGTCTCTTGTTCTTTTCTTTACTTCCTTTCCTAGACTGGAATTCCAAAGTAATAGAAATATTATCAAGATTGCACTAGCGCCAGTAGGACCTGCTAAGAGTAATGCTAATTTTCCGCTTTCTCTTGAAATAATTGGATCTATGTTTGAGTATATATCTTCAGTTGGAGTAACCACCTGTAGAAAGTATGTAGGGCTGCCTGCAACATATATTGGTTGATAAGTTTGGAGTCTTTCGCCCCTCCCATAGTCATAGACGGCGTAACCTGCAGCCCCTTGCAATAACTCAGTTGTAATCTTATTGAGTGTGGGATTGTGATTTACAAAGTTCTGTGTAGTCTCTCCAAAATAGTCAAGACCTACTAGGTTTTGATCAGCTCCTACCGCAAGAAGAGTGCCTTTCTTATCAAATGCTACTAGAAATTGTGTATTGATATCGTAAACATTTCCATAATGCTCAAAGAAATGTACTGTGGGAATCGAAACTCCCACTAATCCCAAGTATTGTTTTGTCTCTCGATCTATGACAGGATTAGTAATGATTACTCTGTATTCTCCAAGATGTTCAAACCCCTGTGAGAAAACAGGTTTGAGGGTATCGCGGGTTTCTCTGACCCACGGTCGGAATGAAAGATCATTTCCTACAGGCGCTATTGTGCTGCTACCACTGCTAGAATTGCCTGCTCCAACGACTGCTACATCTTGAGCATCCAAGACAAATAGCCTATCCACGGTTTTGCTCATTTGCGCATATTTTTCTGTTACAAGCTCTTTAATCTCTTGGCCATAGAATTGGTCCTCTTGCAAGTATTTAGAATTTGAAATGCCGTCAAGAAATGATAGTACAAGCGTAAGGTCAGAGCCCATAAAACCAGCAATTCGCTGAGTAGAACCTATCTGCGTTTGTTTTTGTTCTTCAAAAAGCTGTGATTTTACCTGCTGAAGGGTTTGATTTTGAAAATAAAAGAATAAAGCATAAGATGAGACTATAATCAATATTACAGCAAGGATACCAAATTCTCTTATGCCTAAAGTAATTCTTCTTTTTGCCATCACAATTGCTGTTAACCCTGTATTTAGAATATAAATGGGATGCTGTACTATAAGTGCTTTCATGTTATTTGGAATGGCCGATCTAAAAAGATGAAACGAGATGTTTTTAACTGAGAAGATTTGTGTTTATCTCTCATAGATGGAATCAGTAGAGCAGGGGTTAGCAAAATAATATTGACTAGAAGATGGCAACTAGATGAAATGAGACGACGATATTGTGTTCCCAAGATGGGTCCAGTTGTCATTGCTCTCATAACAATTATCATAACACCCCCAATGTTACAACCTGCACTAGCCACCGCCGCCACCAATTTAGCTCCTACTAACAACACAACAATATATGATGAAAATAATAATGAATATAACGACCCTGTAACTGTTCTTTCATCAAATC
>JAICVG010000287.1 GCA_025935445.1 Nitrososphaera sp.
CCAACATTAATGAATACTATTTTTATTACAGGTACAGCGGGATCAGGAAAATCACTTCTTACTTCTAAACTGCTACAATGGTACGAAGACCACAATTCATTTGCGATTGGCCTCAACCTAGACCCTGGCACAATAGATTTACCGTATGAACCAGATATTGATGTAAGAAAGTACGTCGACATTAACAAACTAATGAACAGTCATCAATTGGGTCCTAATGGTGCTTTGATGTTGGCTAACGACTTGATTGCAACACAATTAGCCGAAATTCAAAACGAAGTTAACAGTCTAAATGCGGAATACGTATTGGTGGATACGCCGGGACAAATTGAATTATTCGCGTTTAGAGAAAGTGGACTCTATTTTGTATCTCATTTTCAATCTGATAACAAAGCAACCCTATTCATTTTTGATGGCATACTTGTCTCATCTCCAATTAACTACGTTTCTATATCTCTATTGGCCTCTTCTATTAAATTGAGGTTAAAGACGCCCCAGATTAACCTTCTCACCAAAAGAGATCTAATTATTGATAGATTGCCTGACATACTCGGGTGGTCAGCATCAGTAGAATCTCTAGAATCTGCCCTCGACAAAGAAAAGGATTCTGAGAACTCGTATCTAAGCAAGGAATTTGTAAGAAGTCTGAATAGAGGTGGATTTTTGGAAGAGATCATAGCTGTTTCAAGCCTTACAATGAATGGAATGGTTCCATTATCTGCATCTCTGTCGAGGATCCTTAATCAAGGAGAGGAGATAAACAGTTAACCTTGGGAAAATCAGATCTCTCATCAACGTGCATTGCATATGCACCGTCTTCTACAGCCAACCTTGGTCCTGGATATGATGTATTCGGACTTGGCTTAGATGTCTTCGAAGACAGGGTCGCATTATCCAGGTTGTCTACGAGGTCCAATCGTGTAACCATTAGAGCAACGGACGACAATAACACTACTAGCAATAGTGTTCCCTCGAGATTGGAATCCAATTCCGCAGGTCTGGTAATAAAAAAAATGTCGATCGATTTTGGTATAGACTATGACCTAGATGTTAGTATCACTAAAGGTGTTCCTGTCGGATATGGAATGGGCAGTAGTGCCGCATCAGCCGCCGCAGCCGCGACTGCCTTTAACAAGCTCTTTAATTTAGAGATCGATCGGTCCAAATTGGTAGAGTATGCTGCCGAGGGTGAAATTGCGAGTGCAGGTGTAAAACACTACGATAATGTTTCGGCCTCAGTTCTCGGAGGGTTCGTCATTGTACGAACCAATCCTAAGCTAGAAGTTATCAGAATAGAACCTCCTGAGGACTTAGTACTTGTAATAGCAATTCCAATGATAAGTGTTCCAGAAGGGAAGACTGGAATTGCCAGAAGTCTTTTACCCTCAACAGTATCACTTGGTGATGTAGTTGTCACGTTATCCAATGCAAGCATGATCGTAGCGGGATTCATACTCAAGGACGTTGAGATGATAGCAAGAGGGATTCATGATATAATTGTGGAACCCGCAAGAAGGAACCTAATCCCCGGTTATATTGGGGTTAAAAAAAATGCCCTAGAAGCTGGATCTCTCGCTGTGGCAATAAGCGGCGCAGGTCCCTCAATGATATCATTTTTAAAAACTGCAAAGGATGCCGAGAATGTTGCCAATGCGATGGCCACGGGATTTAGTGAAGCAAATGTAAAATGTAGGACATTTGTAACTCGCCCAAGTTCTGGTGCTAGAATTGCAAAAACTGAGGTACCGTAGACTGGGGATGGGATGTGTGAATTTCCATACTCACTAGCTACTTTTTTCCTTTGTTCAAAAAGGCTGACATCATCTTTTGTCGATCTTCATGCGCGAAACATAATGCCCACCCATAAATTTCCAGGCGTAAACCAGTATCAATGTCTGCATCCATTGCTTTGTTGATCAACACTTTGCTAGTCTTCACAGCTGTAAAACTATTCTTTGTAACTTCTTTAGCAAACGAGAAACATTCATCCATCAATTTTTTGTTCAAAAGTTTAGCCTGCTCATTGGCTCGCTGTTTTTCTTGCTTCTGAATTTCTTCACTACTTTGTTCTTTAGATAAACTTTTGGATTGCTTTGCCGCGGAACTCTTGTTGTCTGTGGCTTGAGGTGCCGAAGAATTAGTAGATCTGTTTTCTTCCTCGGGTGTCAAACTAACAACTTTATTAACAAGTCCGATTTGCTGTGCTTCATCTGCTGCTATCATTTTACCAGTGAATACGAGCTCTTTTGCCTTTGCAGGACCCACAATTCTTGTTAATCTTTGAGTTCCACCCCATCCTGGTGGAATGCCTATGGTGACCTCTGGTTGACCCAATTTGGCATTACTTGATGCAATTCTGATGTCACAAACCATTGCCAGCTCACATCCTCCTCCTAGAGCAAAACCATTAACAGCAGCAATTACTGGCTTTTGCAGGTTTTCAATCTTGTTCAACACAGCTTGTGCTGAAGATGCATATTTTTCTGCTTGAATAGGCTGAATATTAACCATATAGCTAATATCTGCTCCTGCGCAGAACGATTTTTCACCTGCTCCCGTAATTATCAGCGCCTTTATCCCATCGTCGGGGCCCACGATATCAATAGTCCTAGATAACTCGGCTATAACGTCTACATTCATGGCATTCAAGGCCTCTGGTCGGTTTATTCTAATGATGGCAATCTCCTCACGTGGTTCAAGTTGTATGTATTTCATGGTAGACATATACGAAAGGCAAGAACTATACCTTTCAATTAAACCTTATC
>JAICVG010000226.1 GCA_025935445.1 Nitrososphaera sp.
AGGTTTGGTGAACGTGAAAATCCGCTCCTAGTGTCAGTCCGCTCTGGTTCTCCGGTCTCGATGCCGGGTATGATGGATACAATCCTTAACCTTGGCCTAAACGACGAAACAGTTCAGGGGCTTGCAAATCAGAGCGGCAATCCAGAATTTGCATGGGATACATATTGGCGATTTATGCAGATGCTTGGCAAGATTATTCTAGGCATAGATGCTCGCAAGTTCAACGGCATAGCGGCTGGCAAGGATCTTTCTAACCTCGAGGTACTCAAGACTATTGTAATGTCATCCAAATTCCTATGCGAAGAGACTGGCAAGAAATTTCCAGCAGATCCGTACAAGCAACTAGAGCTTGCTATTGACGCAGTGTTCCGGTCATGGATGGGCAAGCGCGCAGTAGAATACCGGAAGCAGTACAACATCACTCAGGACATGGCCGGGGGCACGGCCGTGACAATTGTTGCCATGGTATTTGGAAATATGGGCTCTGACAGCTGCACAGGCGTCGTGTTTACCCGCGACCCCGAGACAGGCGAAAAGCGGTTGTACGGCGATTACCTTGTAAATGCACAGGGCGAGGATGTAGTTTCAGGTAAGACGACACCGAACCATATCGACACGCTTGTCAGTAAAATGCCTGTTGTATATAGGCATCTGCTTGAAGTGACTCAAAAGCTTGAAAACCACTTTAAGGAGCCACAAGACGTCGAGTTTACTGTAGAAAAGGGGAGGCTTTATATCCTTCAGACAAGGGCAGCCAAAATGAACGCAGTTGCAGCAGTGAAGACTTCTGTCGATCTCTACCGCGAGGGTCTTATAAGTAAGATTGCTGCGCTTGAGCGAATTAACCCCGAAGCACTTGAGCAGCTTTTGTATCGCAGGATAGATCCACATTTCAAACAAAAGCCTATTGCAACAGGAGTAGGTGCATCTCCTGGTGCAGCAAGCGGAATTACAGTATTTGACATAGCAACAGCAGAGGCACTTGGCAAAAAGGGTGAAAAAGTGATCCTTGTAAGGGAGGACACCAAACCAGATGATGTCCCTGCTTTCTTTCAGTCAGTCGGCATACTGACTAGCAGGGGTGGCAAGACCTCACATGCAGCCGTGGTTGCACGAGGCATGGGGAAGCCATGCATTGTCGGATGCTCGCAGATAGAGATCAATGCAGATGGCAAGAGCTTTAGTGTTAATGGGAAAAAAATGGTGGCAGCGGGTCAGAAGATAACGATTGATGGCTCGACCGGCAGAGTCTATGTAGGTGAGGTTCCAACATTTGAGCCAGAAATTTCATTAGAGTTCAAGGAACTTTTGCAGTGGTCTTCAGAGATGAAGGGAATAAAGATAAGGGCAAATGCCGACACAGTAGAGAGCGCTGCACTTGCCCACAGATATGGCGCAGAGGGGATTGGGCTTTGCAGGACCGAACGCATGTTCAACCATCACGACAGGATAGTGCAGTTTGTTAACATGATAATGGCAGAAGACGAAGATGAGCGGAGGCAAGCACTGGCAGAACTCGAGCCCCTGCAAAGATCAGATTTTAAATCTATCTTAAAGGAAATGAAAGGCCTTCCTGTTACAATAAGGCTTCTTGATCCTCCACTGCATGAATTCCTGCCAAAGGAAGAAGATCTTATGCAAAAGATATTTGAACTCAAGTCTGGCGGCGGTGGTAGTAAGACTTCTGAGATAGCTCGTATAGAAAAGATACTTCACCGCGTACATGAGCTCTCAGAGATAAACCCGATGCTAGGGCACAGAGGGGTCAGGTTGGGGATATCTTTTCCCGAGATCTACGAGACTCAAATAAGATCGATATGTGAGGCGGCTGCAGATCTCAGCGGGGAGGGGATAGCAGTCGAACCACAAATAATGGTGCCGCAGGTAGGATTGGCGGAGGAGCTTGCTGCCGTAAGGCAGATCTTTGAATCAGTCAAGCGTGAAGTAGAGCATAGGCACAAGGTAAAATTAAAGATCAAGTTTGGCAGTATGATCGAAGTTGTTCGAGCCTGCCTTGTAGCAGATGAGATTGCTCATCTTGTTGATTTTATTAGCTTTGGCACAAATGACCTGACGCAGGCCACTTTCAGCTTTAGCAGGGAAGATGCCGAAGGCAAGTTCCTGCCATTTTACTTGGAAAAAGGGATCGTGACCGTAAATCCTTTTCAGAGTATTGATACCAAAGGAGTTGGCAGGCTGATGAAAGTAGCTCTTGACATGTCAAGAGGCGTGAAGAGGGATTTAGAGATTGGCATTTGTGGCGAGCATGGAGGTGATCCTAAGTCGATCGAATTTTGTAGTAACATTGGCCTCGATTATGTCAGCGCCTCATCCCACAGGATCCCGATTGCAATACTAGCCGCAGCCCAGTCAGCCATAAAGCAAAACAAGCGTCTGCACCAGCATTCTATCATATAGCTTAAAATGTGGGGCTCAAGCCTAAGGAAAGGGGAGAAAGCGAATGGAGACTTCCAGTGGAGACAGCTCAGTCGCATATGAATGCATGCGCTGCGGCACACGAGTAACAGTCGAAGAGCTTTCCAGGCTGCCTGAGATAAAATGTATATGCGGCTTTAGAGTATTTCGAAAAGCAAGACCGCCGATAGTAAAGCAGCTTAAAGCTGTTTAATTCTTTTCTATTTCACACCCTCTTGTGATACGAATGAAACTTCTTGGCGTGATCGCGCATCTGTTCCATTCCTTCAAAGCTAGCGTTGCACTGGTTGCACACGTACAGGCTCTGCTCATGCGCTAGCTGTTGGTGCTGCATCAATTCTTCGATCTTTCGGAACTTGCGTCCACACTTGTCACACTTGTGCCTTTCAAACATTAGATTATTATCTCTCTCTGTTTCATTTCTTCTCACTGTTATTGTTGTTAATGTTGTTGCTGTTGTTCCGTAGATCCCAGCACTTTCGACAGAGCTTCCCATCTATTTGCCAGGCCGGCTTAGGATGGTAATAAAACATTCCTAGCTTGCAGTTGCAGATCGCGCAAAAGTTTAACTTTTTATTATAGTCTGCATCCTTTTTTTGATAGCAGGATTTGCACAATAATGTACCCGACTCCATTTCCCACTGCCATCGTGGCTTGGATCGGTCCTGATCATCAACAAGCTCTTTTTTGCATATCGCGCAAATATCAGGGATCTCTTTCTGCTCAAGTGTGAACTCTTTAGTCTTTTCTAAATGGCAGAATCCGCAGAGCATGCCCTCAATACCCCATTCTTCGCTTGGCTTGTACTTGTGACGCCCAAGCTCTTTGCCGCATACAGCGCAATTAACGACTTGCCTTTTTCCAAAGAGGTGCAAGTAAAATTATTAGATATCTCAGCACATACAAAAATGTATATCTTCCTGTATGTACATGAGAAGTACATTGTCTAGTATCTGGTATATGTAACCGGAATTTACAAAAAAATGCTCATATTCTGTGTTAATCAAAAAACATACAAAAAAAGTAAGGCTTTTTAATCACTACACAGTTCTCAATGGCTACAATGAACAAACCCGTTATAGCAGGTATTGCTGCAGGTGTTCTACTGGCAGGGATCATACTAGGTCCTATTCCAGGATTTCTTGGTGCGCAAG